>CAMZAI010000065.1 GCA_947304065.1 uncultured Clostridia bacterium
GATACTTCCGCCGCAGAGATACCGACAGCCGCTCCTGAAGCAGAAGAACGCAGGCTCCTTACGGGCTCGTTCCTGCAGGGATGGCTCTGCATGAACTGGTCATATGAGCGGTGGTGCGCAGAGTTTGAGGCAATGAAGGAGCTTGGGATGGATACACTGATCCTGCAGAGTGTTTATGACATGAGCGGGGACGAGCCGGAATATGCCCTGAAGGCCGCCAAAGAAACCGGAATGAAACTATTTATCGGCCTGATCGCCGACGACAGCTGGTGGGATTTCGGATGGGGAATCCCAAAGCTTCCCGAAGGGAAAACTGATCCCGGGACCGAATCTTATTTTGCAGTCTGGTGTGAAGACAACGGCAGACTGAACGCTAAGATGATCGGTGATATCTGGAACCAATACGGTTCCGAATACAGAGAGCAGATAGCCGGCTGGTACTATTGGAACGAGATTTGGAACATTGACGCAGCCTGCGCGCAGGCCGATGACAAAGCCTACGCGAAATGCATCGGAAATAATATCAATCTTATCCTTGATGCGATCAATGCGGCCTGCCCCGAAAAGCCGCTCATGCTCAGTCCGTTTTATAATCAAACGCTCTCTTCCGCAGAGCAGTACAAGGCTTTCTGGATCGATATCTTCTCCGTCGCGGACTTCAGGCCGGGTGATATATTTGCCCCGCAGGACTGCGTTGGTGCAAAGAATGTACCGCTCGCGGATCTGCCCGATTGGATCGGGTGTCTCAAAGAAGCCGCCGATACGGAAGCCGGCATGCGATTCTGGGTGAATAATGAATGTTTTAACTCAGACGGTACGCCCGCGGATGTGGCGCGCTTCATCGATCAGATCGAGGCAACGGATCCCTACGCGGAAGCCCATATCATGTTCTCCTGGAACCATTATTATAACCCGCTGAATTCCGGCTCCGCCGCACCGTATAACGACGCATTAAAGGATTATCTGAAACAGTATAAACAGCAAAACAAAACGGAAGCCGATTGAACGTCTGCTTCCGCTATTTTCTGTCATTTACCAGTCGCTGTCCCAGTCCGAGTCATCCGAATCCCAGTCGTCCCAGCTTGAACCCCAGTCATCGTCGTCGTCCCAGCTCGAGCCCCAGTCATCGTCGTCATCATCGCTGCTCCACCAGGAGTCGTCATCGTCATCATCATCGCTGCTCCACCATGAGCTGCCCGAATCATCGTCATCATCATCGTCGCTGTTCCACCACCAGGAACTGCCGGAGCCGTTATCGTCATCGTTGTAGTCGCTGCCGTAATCGTTGTAATCGTCATAATCCGTGCTGACGCTGTAAGGGTCGCTGCTGCCGCCCGATCCGCCGAACAGATTCCCCCAGAATAATCCGTGAGAGAAGCCGCTTATGCCTTTTGCGATTATTAAAATGGCAAAAAGGATGATGAGGACCACGATGATCTTACTCAGCCCCGAGCCGCCGAATATACCGTTGTCGCCGCTGCGGATCGCAGGACTCGTACCGTAGTTATCCTGCGGAGCCTCCCGGTAGGTGTCCGTGGGCTTTCCGTCGGGGTAAATGCCCCTGCTGCGGCATTCCTCGAGCAGCTTGTCATAGATCTCACGTACCGCATGCTCCTCGTCCGGACCGCGGTAACGTACAGCCCGCGTACCGTCGGCCTTGTTCTTGTATACGATGCAGTCTCCGTGACTGTCCTTATAGATGCCGAAAGCCTTTGGCTCCTTAATGTCCTCGCCGATAAAGAAGCGCATGCGGAGCAAAGGCATACCGCGTTCGGCGCAATATTCCTGAAGTTCTGCTATGGTCTTCGGATCCGTCACCTTTCGGGGCAGATCAACAACATACAGCGGATTCGCAGCGCCGCAGTTCGGGCACATCCTGTCCTCGCTCGTGATCGTGGAGCCGCAATACTCACATTTATTTGTGCTTGCCATGGGAATCGCTCTCCTTTACTTAGCTTCTATTATACGCTTTTTGGAGCCGAACGTCGAGGAAAATAACGGATCGCTCCGCTTACGCTCTCGCGATCCTCAACCGTATTCGCAATCTCGCACCGGCTTCGCCGTTGCTTCTTGCTCATACGGTTTTGTCGGTCAAAAAAAGATCCCATCGGATCGCTGCGTGCTCCGCACTTTCGCGATCCTCCTCCGTATTCGCAATCCCGCGTTTGCTGCGCAACCGCTTCTTGCTCATACGTAGGGCGTTCAATAATAAAAGCCGCTTCGAGCAAGCTCGAAGCGGCTTTCTATTATTTCACTTGGGATCAGTACATGCCTCCCATACCTGCTCCTCCTGCGGGTGCTGCGGGTGCGGGCTCCTTGATGGTTGCAACGGCTGCCTCGGTGGTGAGGAAGGTAGCTGCAACGCTGGTAGCGTTCTGGAGTGCCGAACGTGAAACCTTCGCGGGATCGAGGATGCCTGCGCGTACCATGTCAACGTACTTCTCGGTCATGGCGTTGAAGCCGATGCCCGCACGTGACTCCTTAACCTTGTTGACGATAACGGCGCCCTCAAGACCTGCGTTGTTCGCAATGATGTTAAGAGGAGCCTCGAGAGCCTTGAGCACGATCTGTGCGCCGGTCTTCTCGTCGCCTTCGAGCTTGGCAACCTTCTTTGCCGCTTCCTTTGCTGCGTGGATGTATGCGGATCCGCCGCCTGCGATGATACCCTCTTCAACAGCTGCGCGTGTAGCGTTGAGAGCATCCTCCATGCGGAGCTTCTTTTCCTTCATCTCTGCCTCGGTAGCTGCACCTACGCGGATAACGGCAACGCCGCCTGCGAGCTTCGCAAGACGCTCCTGAAGCTTCTCGCGGTCGAAATCGGACTTGGTCTCTGCGATCTGTGCACGGATCTGGCTGATGCGCGCTGCGATCTCCTTCTTGTCGCCCTCGCCGTCAACGATGATGGTGTTCTCCTTCTGAACCTTAACGGACTTAGCGCGGCCGAGCTGTGCCATGGTGGTGTCCTTAAGCTCAAGGCCGACCTCCTCGCTGATAACGGTACCGCCGGTAAGGATGGCGATATCCTGGAGCATAGCCTTACGTCTGTCGCCGTAGCCGGGTGCCTTAACCGCAACAACACTGAATACGCCGCGGAGCTTGTTGAGTACCAGGGTCGAAAGAGCCTCGCCCTCAACATCCTCAGCGATGATCAGGAGCTTACGTCCTGCCTTCATAATCTCCTCGAGAATAGGAAGGATATCCTGGATGTTGCTGATCTTCTTATCGGTGATCAGGATCATGGGATCGTCAAGAACGGCCTCCATCTTATCCATATCGGTAGCCATGTATGCCGAAACATAACCCTTGTCGAACTGCATGCCTTCTACCAGGTCAAGCTCTGTCTGCATGGTCTTTGACTCTTCGATCGTGATAACGCCATCCTTGGAAACCTTCTCCATGGCATCGGCAACCATCTCGCCGACCTGCTCGTCACCGGAAGAAATAGCCGCAACCTTTGCGATCTGATCTTTGCCGTTAACCTTGCTGCTCATCTTGGCGATAGCCGCAACAGCAGCCTCGCTGGCCTTCTGCATACCCTTGCGCAGTACCATGGGATTGGCGCCTGCTGCCAGGTTTTTCACGCCTTCGTTGATCATAGCCTGTGCAAGTACGGTAGCTGTAGTGGTACCGTCGCCGGCTACGTCGTTTGTCTTGGTAGCAACTTCCTTAACGATCTGCGCGCCCATGTTCTCGAAGGAATCCTCAAGCTCGATCTCCTTCGCGATGGTCACGCCGTCGTTGGTGATAAGGGGTGTTCCGTAGCTCTTGTCGAGTACAACGTTTCTGCCCTTGGGTCCTAAGGTTACCTTAACGGTATCCGCAAGCTTATTTACACCTGCGCAGAGCGCTGCTCTTGCTTCTGCGCCGTTCTTGATCTCTTTAGCCATTTTAATGCATCTCCTTTGGATATTTGATTATTTCTCAACCACAGCCACGATATCGGACTGCTTAACAATGATATACTCTTCATCGCCGAGCTTTACCTCGGTACCTGCGTACTTCTGGTAAATAACCTTCTCGCCGACCTTAACCTGCATCTTAACTTCCTTGCCGTCGATGACTCCGCCGGGTCCTACAGCCACAACCTCAGCCTCCTGGGGCTTCTCCTGTGCCTTCGCCGCAAGAATGATACCGGACTTTGTGGTCTCTTCAGCCTCGAGCTGCTTTAAAACAACCTTGTCTCCTAAAGGTCTCAATTTCATAACTATCGCCTCCGTGTTTTATTATCCGGCTCCGTTATTGTGCCGGCTCTTTAGATTGTTAGCAATCTCTTGCTTCGAGTGCTAACTACCAAAAAACATTATACCGACTTGCGCCGAAAAAACAAGCCTTATTTTATAAAATATAAATAAAAAGATGTCCCGCCGCCGGTCATGCCGGAGCGGGACATTCTAAGTTCCCTATATTAAAGTTTTACTTCCGCCGAATCAAGCTTAAGTATTGTCCTTATCACGGCGTCCTTTGAATTCTTCCAGGGTGCGTCGACATTGCGGTAATCGAATTTGTCGGTGTACCATTCGATATCGTCGCATACGCGCTTCATATTCTCAATAAAGAGTCTGTCGATCAGCTTCGTAAACGCTTCGAGGTCGCGTCCCGAAAGATATCTCGGCGCCGCCTCGTAGAGCATTCCGTAATGCTCGCAGCAGAAGCCCTTGCTGTTCTCGAACTTCCTTCTGAAGCTCTCTTCCTTGCGGTAGAGATAAAAGATCGTGTCAATGTATCTGTCGAAAGTTCCGTCGATGCGATTGCAGATGTAGCAGCTGCAGCCCAGCTTCTTCATGTAGGCTCCGATCGCCGATTCCTCCGACTTTCTGAACAGTCCGCCCGCGGAGGTCCTGCCCTTCTTCTGGAGTCTCTCGGTCTCCGCGATCATGGTCTGCGTATGTGTGTGCAGCATCAGCGCAAGTCCGAGGCGGTTCTGCATCTCGTACATCATCTTCACATGATCGGGGCAGAAGCCGACTTTATTGGTCTCCATGCGGACATCGTCCTCCATGTAGGAGGGGCCCATCGTGAATTCCACGGCGTTCTTCTCGAGCTGCCTGTACATCACGCATACGGGGCACTCGCATTCGGAATCGAACGCGTCGTTTACCGGGATTGCATATAATTGTTCGTCCATCAGATCTCTCCGCTTGTAATGAGCTCTTTAAGATTTCTCGCGAGCTCCTTGATCCTGTTGTTCGTAGTGGTGTTCGCAAGTATCTTCGACGCCCATCTCAAGGCCTCTTCTCTCTGTCCGGTCTTTCCGCAGAGAGCGGCGATCAGATACGTGGTCGTAGACTCGTCCATACCGCACATCGGGAAGCTCTCCTTCGAAAATGCATCCATGAATCCGTCTCTGGCCTTTGCGAGGCAATCATTCTCCTCAGCGAGCAGAGCCTGCTCTTCGGCAGCCTTGTTGGGCGTATCTGCCGGAAGGTTCTGTCTCTTTCCGCGGAGCAGCCATGCGATATGCAGGCACACGTATGCACGCTCGCTGACTCTTGCGCGTTTTACCACCGTATTTACGAGAGCGAGCTTATATCTCGCGATAGCATCGTCATAACTGTAGATCTCCGGTTCCTCGCCGAGTCCCGTAAAGTTCACGGATATCTGCTCCCTGATCAGCTTAACCTGAGCCGAAGGCATGGGTCCGAAGGTCTTGAGCATCGAAGCGTAACCGCAGATGGGGCATGAAACGACGCCGTATTTGTAAACGTCAAGATCCGAATAAATGCAGCGCAGATCGGGATCTCTCGAGATCAGCTTCGGCATCTTCGCAGCCTTGATCGTCTTGCATTTGAATTCGTTGTCGCATACGGGACACTTCATGGTCTTCGCGAGCAGGAAATCGGCTTCGTTCACCTGAACGGGCTCGTTCTTCTGCGCCGCAGCTTTCTTCTCTTCTTCCTTTGTATCGCCGTAGAGGTCCAGATCGGCCATCTTGCCGAGGCCCATGGACTCAAGTCCGGCCAGTAATTTATTATCCATTTGCATACCCCTTTTTCACGATTCTCGCGCCTGAGCGGAATACAAAAGACCGCTTCGACGCAAATTAAATGATAGCACAAAAAAGGACGGCATACAAGCCGTCCCTGATTTAATTCTCGTAGTAAATATGCTTTTCGATAATGAGATATCTCCTGCCCGTTTCCTTGCACGAAGCGATATCGGTCTTAAAGTATTTCTCGCCGCGGCAGTAAACAAAGCTGTCGGGTACCGCCTTCTTTCCGCACATCACATCCTTTGCGACTTCGATGCAGCCGGTCATACCGTTTATCTGCCAGGGCTGATAGCTGCCTTCCTCGCCGGCGCTGACCGTCTCATAGATCAGGAAAGCCCTGTCCATCATCGTATCGCCGCCCAGCTTTTTCTTTGGCGCCGTGCAGTCGAACTGCCTGCACCACTTCGTATCGTAGATAACGTCTTTTATCGTGTTCACATGGCCCCAGTCGGTCGTGCTGTTCACACGGTTAAGGACAATGTTTCCGAGCGCGACTCTTGCCTCATAGCCGAGCGGCTCGGTCTCGCAGTAGATCACGCAGGCGAGATATTTAAGGTCCTCTGCCGAGTAGTTCTTAGACCAGTCCTCATTTGAAAACGCCGTATCTTCTTCGTCGCCCGCCAGCCCCGAAAGCGAGCTCAGCGAAAGCGGCGCAGCCTGCGCGGGACGCGCTTCCCACGACACGGCAAGGAAGAGCACCAGCAGTAATACCGCCGCCGCCCTGAAAGGGATCATTGACAAACGCCTTGTTTCGCCGTGCAAACGCATCAATCCTCCGTGTCCTTCGTGTAATAAATGTGCTTCTCTATGATCTTGAAGCTCCAGCCGTTCTCCATGCAGGTCTTGCTCTGCGTGGTAAGATGTGAGTTAAAATACTTGAAATCATCCGGAACCGTCTTCCAGCCGGAAAGCGCGGCCTTCGCAGCCTCCTTGCAGGCGGTCATCGCCCTGATCTCCCAGTCCTTGTATTTGTCGGGATCCATGCTGTCGTAGATCTTCAGCGCCTTTGCCAGGGAACCGTCCTTTACGGGACTGAACTGATAGCCCCATTTATGATCGTAGATAACCTCTTCGATCGTGGAAACGTAGCCGTACTTATCCTGATCGTTCATGCGGTTTAAGACCACATTGCCCACAGCGACCTTCGCATCGAAGCCCATGCCGTTCGCCTCCGCATAGATGATCGCGGACATCAGCCGCAGCTCGGCCTTCGTGAAATTCTTCTTCCACGCCGAATCCTTGTATTTCGCGAGGTATTCTTCCTCGGGCGTATCAAAGCCGAGATCCTCGAGCGCGCTCTCCCTGTCGGCGTCGGAAAAGCTCTCAAGATCGAGCGAACCGAGCGAGGGCGACGCGGCGCTTACCTTGAACGTGCTGCCTGCTGTCCCTATAAAAAAGACTGCGCCCAGAAGGGCGCAGACCGCATTCTTAATTAATTTGCCTGATATCATGCATAACCCCTTCGTAACAAATTTGTAACAATTATAAAGGGGATGTCCGTTTTTGTCAATTCCCGCCGCGTTTTCAGCGGTTCGCACGCCACTCTGCGAGCAGCAGATCCACCATCCTGCCGTAGCTCTTCGTGCCGTCGGTCTGGTTGTTGGCCTTGAGATACGCATTGTTCATGCTCTCTCCGATCTCGGAAGCGACCGTGTCCTCAAACTCTTTCCAGTACTGCGAATGATCGACCATGTCGGCCACCATACCGTCGGAATAGAGCGCGCGGACATTCCTCCATCTGTCGGCGGAATCCGCGTAAAGCTGGTTCGCGGAATAGGTCAGGGCCAGCATATATCCCGAATACTCGAGATCCGGCTCGCCCGACGCCACGCAGGCCAGATAGCCGACGAAGTTCGCCTCATCCTCGCGCATGAAGCCGCGCAGGTGGCTGAGCTCGTGGCACATCGTGACCGCCCTCGGATAGTCGGGTATGTCGACGTTCACATTTGCCTCGACGGTCCAGGGGAAATACACTCCGGTGAAATTAAACTCGGACATGACTCTCGAGAAAAATACCGCCTTCGGCTTCGGATAATAGCCCTTCATAACGGGATATTTATCTGCCAGCGTGTACATTGACGCGCGCGCGGCTTCCTTAAGCTCCGTTAACGAAAGGTACGAACTGTAGACGTCGCCTTCGGATGCCATGGTACCCGCACCGAGTGCTTTTGCGGCTGCTCTCTCCCGGGCGTCGGCTGCCTTTGCCGCGAGGTCCAGGCAGAGTCCTTCGAGCTCGTCGACACTTGATTTCTGCACGGTAAGCCCCGAAAACTGCGAAAACTCGTATCTGTAATAATTCGTTCCGCAGCCGAGCATATACCAGGAAAAGATGATCCCGAGCAGTACGATGGCGAGCCTTAAGCACTTAAGTCCCTCAACCCCTGTTTTCTTCACGATCATCCTGACGATCGCGATGGGTATCAGCGTGGCAAAAAAGACCGGGACCGCGATCACGAGCACTTCGGCGAGCGAGAACGTGATCAGTCCGGTAACAAACGACATCGCCGTGGAATATACTCTGTATATCCCGCGGGCATACACATATTCGGCAGCGTTCGGTATAAAACGCGCCGTTACATACATTGCGGCTCCCGGCAGCCACGCCAGGAGCCACAGATTTTTCTTGGATCTTATAAAGTCTCTCATTTCAATGCATTAAGCTTGTCGGCATTCTTCATCATCTCATTTACGATGCCCTGAACATCCTTAACGATCATCTGGTTCTGTTCCGTAGCCTCCGTGGTCGTCTGGGAATGAGCGGTAACCTCTTCGGTTATCGCGGATATGGTCTGAATGCTGTCAACGATCTTCTTGTTTGCGGATTCAAGATTCGATACGGTAGTTGAAAGCTCTCTCGAATCTGTGGTGATCAGTTCTGCGTTCTCTGCGATCTTCTCGAAGCTCTCTGCGGTCAGCTGAGCGGATTCGTTCTGAACGTTGTTGCTCTCAACCAGAGAAAGGATCGCGGATGCGACATCACCCATCTCCTTCGTGAGACTGGAGATAAGATTGCTGATCTCTTCGGTAGCCGACTTTGTCTGTGACGCCAGATCCGAGATCGATGAAGCAACAACCGCGAAACCGCGTCCCGCTTCACCCGCACGTGCCGCCTCGATCGAAGCGTTCAGCGCCAGCATACTGGTCTGGGATGCAACCTTCTGGATCATCTGAACGATGGTCTCCATCTGGTCGGTGGAACTCTTGAGTTCTTCAACTTCCTTGACAGCACCGTTTCCGGCTTCATTGGAAAGTTTCGCCTGGTCGATAAGCTTTTTGATATTGCTCCTGCCTTCGCTGATCGCGTCGGCAGTATCTTTTGCGTTGACTCCGATGTTCTTCGAAGCCTCGGCAACCTTCTCGATCTGTGCCTGGATTTCTTCGGTCTTTACCATCTGGGTCTGGATGGAATTCGCCGTCTCCAAAGTACCGGACTGGACCTCATTCATCGATGTCATGGTCTCGGCGCTCGAAGCGGAAAGCTGTTCCATCTTGCCCGAAACTACCGCAACCTCATCGGCCATCATGTCGGAAACCTCGGATATCTGCTTTAACATCGCAGTGGTCTTCACGCTGGCTTCATTAACTGCCTTAACCTTCTCTTCGGTCATCTTGACAATGAAGACATTGGCCAAATAGTTGAAGGTTACCACAAGAACGGTTGCTGCTATCTCGATCTCAAGAGCAGCTATCGACTCATTGGTAAATCCGACCCTTGAAGTATATACAAAGGCATGGATGATCGCGATCACCGCAATTCCGATCGAAACAAGCTTCGCAAATGCGAGGTCGATGAACAGCGTAACTACCATCAGCATCGGGAAGGCGTAGGTAAATACCATCTGTTCGGGGCTAACGAAACAGTTTACCGTATAGAAAACGGCATATCCTATTCCGACTACATGCTTGATCAAAGTGGTGTCGGGATTGCGTGCATAGAGAATATGCGCCGCTATCATGGGCCCGAGGTCAAGAACCATCAGGAGCAGGAACATGGGTAATGTCTTGCTGCCCTTAACGAGTTCCAGGGTATATGCCGCGAGCAGGATCAGCGTGATCACGGTAAAGAGCTTACGGCAGAGGTTGTTGGCCTTCCTGGTATCTGACATAAAGTGTCCTCCTTAAATTTGCTTCTCATAAACAACTGCTTCCATGTTTAATAATTATACGATGAATCTTCACTTTTGTAAAGCAAATTAAGGAGATTTCACAAATTACAAAGTCAATTTTTTTCTTTCAAAAATCTATTTTCGGTAACCTCTTTTATTCAAAACCGAAGCCTTCGAAAACAGGCCTGCCGGAATATCTGCGAGCCTCCGTTTCGCCGCGCATCACGGCAAGAGCCGCTTCGGCCATGGCTTCCTGCTCCACTTCGCCGGGATAAACCTCGATCGGTGCGATATGTCCGCAGCGGTCCTTCACAAAATCAACGATATCGGCAAAGCGCACGAGACCGCCGGTCAGGAGTATGGCATCTACCTTGCCGCGCAGAACGGCGCTCATGGCTCCGATGGACTTGCAGAGCTGATAGCACATGGTGTTCCAGATCAGAGTCGCATGTCTGTCGCCTTCCTCGACCATCTTGTGGATTGTATCTGAATTCGAAGTTCCGAAATGACTAACGAAACCGCCCGCACGCGAGAGCATGATGCGCAGGTCGCCTGTAGTATGTCCGGCATCGAGGAAATCGCATACTTCAAGGATCGGTATGCTGCCGAGTCTCGTAGGCGTGAAAGGTCCGTCGCCGCCCGCGCCCTCGGTGCTGTCCACCATTTTGCCGTGTTCATGGGCTGTGATCGTGATGCCGCCGTCGATATGGCAGACAATGAAGTTGCAGTCTTCGTATTTCTTTCCGAGCTTCGCGGCATGGATCGCGGCGATGCCCTTCTGGTTCAGCACGTGAGTCTGGGGCTTGCGGTAGATACCCTTGATGCCGGTAGGTCTCGCGAGGTCGCAGAGCTCGTCGACATTCGTGGGGTTCAGCGTGAACATCTTCCCGCCGAACTCGGTGCAAAGCTCATAGGCGATCATTACGCCGAGCTTCGCGGGATGGTTGCTGCCGCCGACCGCTTTTTTCGTATCGTTGTACAGTCTCTCGTCGATCTCGGTAACGCCTGCGGGCTGCGAATACGCGCTTCCGCCGCGTCCAACGAACACATCGATCTCGGAAGGCGAGGTCCCGTGTTCCTTCAGGAAATCAAGGATAACCTTCTTCCTGAATTCGGTCTGGTCGTTGACATGGGGGAACTTAAGCAGCTCCGGAGCGTCGTGGAAAAGGCTCTCGGTATACACATTTTTGTCATCCTCGAAAAGACTGATCTTGGTCGACGTCGATCCGGGATTTATAACAAGTATCTTGTAGGACATAATAAATAATCTCTTCTTTCCCTTTATTTGATCACCGCGTTTATGCGCGGATAACCGCCGTAAGTATCGAATTGTATTTGTTCTCGGGCGTGTCGGAGCGCGAGGTCATGACTACGGGCACGTCGGTTCCGATGATATTGCTCGAGGAAACGGTATTCATCATGTAGATGACCGCCTTCAGCATCAGATTGCCGGAATCAAGGTCGGGCAGCAGAAGGATATCCGCGCAGCCCGCAACATCGCTCTCAATTCCCTTGTGTTTTGCCGATTCCGCGGAGATCGCGTTGTCGAGCGCAAGAGGTCCGTCCACGATGCAGTCCTTTATCTGTCCGCGTCTGCCCGCAACCGCAAGCATCGCAGCGTCGATAGTCGAAGGGATCTTCGGATTGACGATCTCAACAGGGGTAATGACCGCAACCTTCGGAAGCTCGCAGCCGAGCGCCTTGACGAATTTGACCGAATTGTTGATGATGCGGATCTTCTCGTTGTAATCGGGAGCAATGACCACGGCGCAGTCGGTCGCGGTGATCAGCCTGTTGTCATACTCAAATACGGTAGCCTCGGTCAGCATGCCTTTTTCGGGAAGGAAACCGTAGCTCTTGTCGAGGATCGCACGAAGGTAATCGCCGGACTGCATCAGGCCCTTCATGGGCATGTCCGCTTTTCCGTCCCTGACTCTTTCGCAGACGATCCTGATAGCCTTTAACGGATCGGGCTCGTCGGTGATCTCATAGTCCCCCGGGTTCTCTCCCATCTCCTTCAGCAGCTCCGCTGTCTTCGCGGCGTCGCCTACCATCTGGGCTTCGATGATTCCGTTCCTCTGAGCGCGGATCACTGCATCGAGGGCAACGTCGTCGGCACTGGCCGCAAGCGCAAGCTTTACCGCTCTCTTTCTGGCCAGAACAGCTTCTTCAACTTCCTTAAAAGTTTTATACATAAGCGATTCTCCTCTTTTATGCTTTAATCTATTAAAGTATATCGGACTATATTATACGTTACGAAAACCTGATTGTAAACAGAAAACCGCAAGCTGCGCAACAAAAGGACCGGTCAGGAAATCCTTCTCCGGATCCCGGCCGGTTCTTCATGTTTTTACTGTTTCATCGTTTATGCTTCGTGCT
>CAMZAI010000066.1 GCA_947304065.1 uncultured Clostridia bacterium
TCTTTTTCTTCGGAATGATGTCGGTTTCGTTCTACACGACCGAGATCTTCGCGAGAGGCATAACCGGTGATTTTCCGTCGATGGTCAGGACTGGCAGGCTCGATACGCTGCTGCTGCGGCCGAGAACGATATTTTTCCAGGTGCTCTGCAGCGGCACCGATCCGAGACGCATCACCTGCATAGCGGTGGGCGTTGCAGCGCTTATCACTGGCAGCCGCATGTCGGGCGTGGAATGGAGCTTGCTTAAAGCGCTGGCTTTGATCGAGGCCGTGATCATGAGCTGTATGCTGATCCTCGGATTGTTCCTGATCGAGGCGATTTTCAGCATTCACAGCGTCAAATCGGTGGAGCTGGTCAACGCGATCACTTACGGCGGACGAAGCGCCTGCCAGTACCCGGTAGATATTTATCCGAGGGCACTGAAGGTACTGTTCACGGTGGCGGCGCCTTTTGCACTCACAATGCAGGTACCGGCCGCATGGATACTCGGGAAGCCGCTGTACGGATGGCCCGTCTGGACGGCTTTTGTGACGCCTCTTTCGGGCGCTGCCGTTCTTGCGGTCATGATATGCCTTTTTAACCGCGGAATGCGTTATTACCGGTCAACGGGAAGCTGACCGGGGAGGAGATATATGAGTAAAAAGATACTGATAATAAACACCGGCGGGACGCTCTCGTCGGTAATGAAGGGCAACGGACTGATGCCGGGCCTTTCGATCCATGACATGCAGAAGGAACTGCAGATCGTTTCGGGAGATACGGAGATCGAGATCGAGGACTTCTGTTCCCTCGACAGCGCGAACATTTTCCCGGAGGACTGGACCGTGCTCGCGAAGCATATCAGCGACAGAAGGAACAATTACGACGGCATCGTGGTGATCCACGGCACCGATACGCTCGCGTACACATCGTCGATGCTGTCCTTCATGCTGAGGAATATCAACATTCCCGTCGTGATCACGGGCTCGCAGCTCTCGATCATCAATCCCGTGGCGGACGCGATGGAGAACTGCCGCTGCGCGATCCATATGGCGGCGAGCAGGATCCCGGGCGTATTCGTGGCGTTCAACCGCAAGGTAATGCTCGGCTGCCGCGTCTCAAAGGTGAGGTCGCTCAGCTTTGACGCGTTTGAGAGCATCAATTATCCCAATATCGCGACGATCAGCTCGCTCGGAATGAAGATCGACGAAGCCGCGGTTCCCGAGAGAACAGGCATTTTCAAGCTTGCGAATACCTATTCCGACAAGGTTGGACTGATCAAGATGTTCCCGGGCATACACCGCGATGTTTTCGAATCGATGGCGGAGAGAGGATACAAGGGACTCTATGTCGAGGCATACGGGATCGGCGGAATGCCGTTCTTAAAGCATGATTTCATCGCGACGCTCGACAAGCTGATAAAAGACGGAATGACTGTGGTCATCGGTACCCAGTGTGTCTACGAGGGCTCGAAGATGGACGTCTACGAGACAGGAAAGAGAGCCTTGGAGGCCGGAGCGCTCGAGGCCCACGACATGACCTGCGAGGCGGCGCTCACAAAGCTTATGTGGATCCTCGGAATGACCGACGATCCGTCGGAGATACGCGATTATTACTCGATGAACATGGCAGGGGAACTGACCGTGAAAAAATAAACGGGTATTTTGAAGGAGAAGGATATGAAGATTACGGTATACAATGACTGGGACCATGTGCCGAAGGCTGAGGCCGAAGGAGAGGAGCTCGCGGTGCTCGCATGGAACGGAGAATACAGGAAGGGCGATATCATCGAGTTTTCGGGCATAGTCCCGGGCAGATATTACGCGGTGAGAGTGGACGCCGCGGTCAGTGAGTCGGTTGTTCTGCTGACGGAAGAGACGATACTTTATCCGGTACCGTTCTACGAGAAAAAGGAGAACGTGAACCCGCTGATGTTCTCCGGGAACAGGCATTATCTCTCGGTCAGGTACGCGAGGGATTTCGAGATCGATGCATACAGGAATCTCGCGCTCAATACCTTTGACAGACACGATGCGACGGGAGTATATCCTCATGCTTCGGCCAATGTGGAGACCAGGGGCGAGTCCGTTTTTGCCGCGGTGAACGCGATCGACGGAATACTCGCGACGGATTCGCACGGAGAGTGGCCTTACGAGTCATGGGGCATCAACAGGCAGGATGATGCGGAGTTCAGTCTGGACTTCGGAAGGGAAGTGGATATCGATGAGATCAGGCTCTTTACGAGAGCGGACTTCCCGCATGACAACTGGTGGACGAAGGCGACTTTTACCTTCACGGACGGATCGAAAGAGACCGTGAACATGGAGAAAAAGAGCGGGATCCCGCATATTTTCAAGATAAAAAAGACCGCGATCACGGGACTTAAGCTCGGCAGCCTGATCAAGGCGGACGATCCGAGTCCGTTCCCGGCGCTCACACAGATCGAGGTTTACGGACGTAATCACTCTAACTAGTGTTGTACATGATTGGATTTACAGGTATTTTAGTGTAAGACGGTTTTGGGGTTTGTCAGGAGGAAGGCATGAAAAGGATGGAGCGCCCAACCGGGGTGCTGCTGATCGCAGGTCTGATCGTTTACGCGGCCGGCATTGTGGGCAGTATTCTGCCCGCCCTCTCAAATTTGGGAACGGTAGGCTGGTGCGCGATAGCGCTGGTGTGGATATTCCGCGTCAGATATTATATTGTCGAGAAGCATATCTGCAGACACCTTGTTTCCGGCGGTGTCATGCTTCTTCTTCTTTTTGTGTTCAGAATTCTCCGCTACCGTACGGCAAGCGCCTATCCCGCCTTCGGCCGGTATATGTGGTACGGCTACTACATCCCCTTTATCATACTTCCGGTACTCGGACTCTTTATGGCTCTGTGCATAGGGCTTCCTGATGAGGCGTCCTTTGTGCGCATGCGTCCGTTCAGGATCACCATGTGGGTGCTGGCAGGGATACTGCTCACCGGCGTATTTACGAACGACATTCACGGCTGGATGATCAGATTCTCCGAAGAAGCGCTGCGTACCGGAGAAGGACCGCATTCCTACGGTTTTCTGCAGTACCCGGTGATCGTTTGGATGGTGGGGCTGTCACTTACGGCGTTCATCGTCCTGATGCAGCGGTGCAGGGTTTCGGGCTGCAGAAAAAAGTGGTATATACCCGCTTCTATATATTTTTTCGGAACCGTGCTCTACGCCTGGTATTATCTGAACGGAGGCAATTCTCCGGAGATCTCGGGAGTAAAGCTTTACCTGATACAGGAAGTCTGTCTGCTGCTCTTTATCGGAGTATGCGAGGCGTGCATAGTTATAGGACTGATACCGTCGAACTCGGGATACTTAAGGATATTCGAGCTGTCCGACTGGAATGTAACGATCGCCGATGCGAACGGAAACATGGTATTTTCCTCGGGCGATCTCAAAGGAGTGACTCCGGGACTGCTCAAGGCTTCGCTCGAAGGCAGCAAGGCCGTCGGTTCGGGCAGGCTCGTTACCGCATTCCCCATAAGCGGCGGAATGGCGGGCTGGATATCGAATGTATCGGAGCTTGAGCGCATTAACGAAAGGATCCGCGAGAAGACGCAGGAGCTGGAGATAGAGAACGGCGTTATCAGGGAGAGCGAGAGCCTGAGGCTGAAGCGTGCGGCGTTCGAGACGCAGAACCGTCTGTACGACAGTATCATACCGATAGTGACGCCCCAGCTTACGATGATCAGGGATCTGCTCAAAGATCCCGACCGCGAGAAGCTTTTTACCGCAATGATCCTGAGCGTTTACGTAAAACGTCGTTTCAATCTTGCGATAGTCACGGACAATACCGACATTGCCGACATCACCGAGCTCTGGCTGGCGATCAGAGAGACGATAGAGGTTCTGCAGGACACGGGCATTTCCGCGTTCATCGATATTTGCGGACATACGGATGTGCAGGCCGACAGGATGCTTGCAAGCTATGAGTTTTTTGAGATCGTGATCGAGCAGGCGATCCCCGGCTTAAAGAGTATTTTCGTGAAGCTCAGCGTCGGCAACGACAGTCCCGGGCTGAGGATACTCATAGATGCGGGGAAGGAGCTCAGATTTGACGTGCCCGGCATTGAGAAGATACGAAGACTCGGCGCGGATATCGACAGTGAATATGAAGACGGCACATATGCTATCGGCCTGACCTTCGGGGAAGGAGGAACCGGCGTATGATGGGTGATATGATAATCCCGAGAGAGCTGCTGTTCCTGCTCTTTGTGCTGTGCTACTATATCGCAGTCGTTTCGGGAGCTTTCTTTATCAGGAGCTTCTGGACCAAGAGAAGCGTGAGCTACCGTGTGCTCTACTTCCTGCTCATGATCGCGGCGTATTCGCTGATCAGGTTTTTCGAACATGATGACGGTCAGGTATCGTTCCTCTTATGTATGTACGGCGTTCCCGGTCTTGCCGGTGCGTTTCTTACGGTACGCCTGATCGCGAAGGAATACAGCGACAAAAGAGTCGGGCCTGAGTCTGTAAAGGAGTGCGTCGACAGGCTGCCTACCGGTATCTGCTGCTACTTTGAGGGCGGACAGGTCAAGCTGGTCAACGACCTGATGAGCAGACTCTGCATTGAGCTGACCGGCGAGCGTCTGAGCGACGGCGAGTGGTTCGATGAGAGGCTTAAGGAACTGAGCCTTGCCGAAGGCGACGACACAGTGCTCGTAAGGACCGGAGACGGAAAATACTACAGCTTCAGGAAGCAGACGGCCGACATGGACGGTATTCCGCTCAAGGAGATAGTTGCGGCGGACGTTACGCGCGAATACAGGCTGACCGCGGAGCTCAAGGAAAAGGAAGAGCAGGTTGCCGCGCTGAACGTCAAGCTCAAAGAGCTGTCCGAAGAGAGTCTGAAGACAGCGATCGAGAAAGAAGTACTGGCAGCTAAGGTCAGGGTACACGACGATCTCGGACGGGTTATCCTGCTTGCACGCAGATGCTTAAACCTCAAGGACGACGACAATTTCCTGAGCCTCGAGAAGACGGCCGAGGAGGTCAGAAAACAGGCGATCCTGATGCTCAGCGAAAGTCCCGATGAATGGCGACGCGACTACGGCTACGTATTCCGTACCGCGAAGCAGCTCGGAATGAAGCTGGAGGTCCACGGCAAGATACCTCAGGGCGAGCGTTCGAGGAGGCTTGCGGTATCGGCGCTCAACTGCGCGATACTCAATTCGGCCCGCCATGCCGGAGCCGACAGGATCAGCGTAAGGTGCGAAAAGGTCACCGATATCGTAACGGGCGTGGAATATTACGAGATGTCGATCAGCGACAACGTTAATTTCCAGGTAGAAAAGGTTGAGGAAAAAGGCGGCCTGAAGAGCTTGAGAAATGAGCTCGAGACAGAGGGCGGAAGCCTGATAATAAGAGTGGGACAGGGCGTGGCGCTTTATACGAGGATACCCGCCGACTGATGAATTTAAGTTACTAAGGAGTAAAAATGGCTTACAGAGTGGTTATTGCCGATGATGAAAAGACTTCGAGGAGTCTTTTCGAGTACATTATCAACGACGCGGAGGATTATAAGCTCGAGGGGAGCTTTCCGCGTGCGGGAGAGGCTGCGGATTACTGCGCGGCGCACCCCACGGACCTGTGCATCATGGATATTGTGATGCGCGACGGCGAGTCAGGCCTGGATGCGGCCGCACGTATCAGAAAGAGCTCGCCGGACACGAAGATCGTGCTCGTGACATCGAACGTCGATCCCAACAGCATCAGGGTAGCAAGAAAGATAGGGGTTAACAGCTTCTGGTACAAGGAGACGTCGGAGGAGCCGCTGCTCCAGCTGATCGGAAGGACGATGGCGGGGGAGAGTATTTACCCCGACAATACGCCGAAGATCATCATAGGCAACGCGCCTTCGACAGAGTTTACGAACCGCGAATACGATGTGCTTAGGGAGCTTGTGACCGGCAAGAGCAACCGCCAGATCGCAGACACGCTCGCTGTCAGCGAGGAAACGGTAAAATCCCATATCCAGCATATGCTCGACAAGACCGGCTACGGTAACCGCGTGGAGCTCTCGATAAACGCGGCGCTGTACGGACTCGTGACTCCGGGCGGCGGAAGCGAGCGAATAGATTAAAGTGTAAGAAGTGAAAGGCAAGCGGAATTAAGCTTTTCGATAATAGGCTATGCCTATTATATGCCGAAGGCGAAACCGCGAATGCCTGGAGCGAAGCGAAAGGAGAAGATATATGAAAAACTTAAAGAAACTGGTGTTACTGCATTCAAACGACATGCACGGTGATTTCCTTGCGGAGAATGTCGACGCGAACCTGGTCGGAGGCGTTTCGATGCTTTCGGGCTACATCAACAAGGTTCGTCAGGAAGAAGAGAATGTGATCTATGCGATCGCGGGCGATATGTTCCGCGGCTCGATCATTGACTCGGAATTCCAGGGCATTTCCACGATCGAGATCATGAACATGCTCGGCCCCGATATCGTAACGCTAGGCAACCATGAGGTTGACTACGGTGTAGCTCATCTGCTCTTCCTCGAGAAGTGCGCGAATTTCCCGATCGTTAACGCAAACCTGCATATTTCCACCAACCATGCGCGTCTCTTCAACCCCTGCAAAGTGCTTGAGGTAGGCGGAATGAAGATTCTCTTCATCGGTATCCTTACCGAGAATGTTATCGCGCAGTGCAAGACCGACGGTCTGATCGGAACCTTCGTTAATATCGAAGATGCGGCAGAGGAAGTCGGCAGGATCTGCAATACCTACAACGCGATCGATATCGATTTCACGGTTCTCCTTACGCATATCGGCTTCGAAGAGGACAAGAAGCTGGCTGCGATGCTCGATCCCGCATGGGGCGTTGACGTGATCATCGGCGGTCATTCGCATACTTTCATTGACGAGCCCGCTGTTGTAAACGGCATCCCGATCGTTCAGGCGGGAACCGGTACCGACCAGATCGGCCGCTTTGACATCATTGTAAATACCGACGACAACTGCATCGAATCCTACAGCTGGAAGCCCATTCCGATCAATTCGGAAACCTGCCCCAGAGACGAAGCGATCGAGCAGATCATCGGCAATTACAAGCATCGCACCGATGAAAAGTACGGCCGCATAATCACCAAGTTCGTAAGACAGCTCACACATCCCACAAGGATCCGTGAGACCGAGCTCGGCGATCTGTTCAGCGATGTTCTGAAGGAGGCTCTCGGCGTTGATATATTCCTGCTCGGTTCGGGAAGCATCAGAAACGAACAGCTCGGGCCCATCGTTACAAAGGGCGATTTAAACGAGTGCTTCCCTTACGACGACGCCGTTCATATGGTTTATGTTACGGGCGCTCAGCTGAAGCACATGATCAAATTCATGCTCCGCGACAGCGTATTCGCAGGCGAGCACTGCGAGTTCTACCAGCTCTCGAAGGGACTTGTGGTTGAATACGATCAGGCTACGCATACTTTCCTCAGATTTGAGTTTGAGGAACAGCCCGTTGAGGATGAGCATGTATTCACGCTCGGACTTCAGCATTTCCACTACCTGAACGTCAAGGGCTCCTTCGACATTACACTTGAGGAACTCAGAAAGAACCGTCCCGACAGAGTGGTTTCGACATCCTGCACGCAGGTTATCGAGGAGGCTCTTCTTGCCGGACAGCATCAGAACGCAAGCGGAGAGGGAAGGCTTATTCTCCATCTTGTATAAATATTCGGTTGACAAAACGCCCGCGTATCATTACTGTGAAAGAAAATGATTCGGAAGAGGTAATAACACGTGAACGGCTTCGTTAAGGGTTTGAGGGACGGGATCCCGATCGCACTCGGGTATCTGGCGGTTTCATTTTCCTTCGGCATCCTGGGCGTAAAATACGGTCTCAGCGTAGGCGAGACCGTGATAATTTCCATGACCAATCTGACTTCGGCGGGACAGTTCGCCGGGGTCGGCATCATAGCGGCAGGCGGATCTTACATTGAGATGTTCATATCCCAGCTTGTGATCAATCTGCGCTATTCGCTGATGTCGATCTCACTGTCCCAGAAGGTTGACAAAGATTTCGGGACACCGGCCAGACTTGCGCTGGGCTTTGCGGTGACGGACGAGATATTCGCGGTGGCGTCGGGACAGAAGGAAGAAGTCTCGAAGAAGTATTTCCTGGGGCTTGCGACCCTGCCGTATTTCGGCTGGGCTGTCGGCACGCTGCTCGGAGGACTCAGTCATAATCTGCTCCCGCAGCGGATATGCACCGCGCTCGGCGTCGCACTCTACGGAATGTTCGTAGCGATAGTCGTCCCCGCGGTGAAAAAAGCCCGGAGCGTGGCTGTGGTGGCCGCTGTTGCGGCGGTACTCAGCTGTCTGCTCTACTGGCAGCCGTGGCTTGATATTTCGTCGGGATTCAGTGTGATCATATGCGCTGTCGCCGCATCGGCGGTCGGCGCGGCAGTGTTCCCCGTCGCTGAGGAGGAGAGGTCATGAAAGGCAATTATTTGATCTATATTGCAGTCATGGCCCTTACGACATATGCCGTAAGGGCTTTGCCTTTTACTGCGTTCGCAGGGAAGATAAAGAACCGTTTCTTCAAGTCTTTTCTGTACTACGTTCCTTATGCGGTGCTTACCGCGATGACGCTGCCCGCGATACTCTATTCGACCGGTAATATCATATCGGCGGCTGTGGGGCTCGCGATAGCCGTGGTTTTGTCGATCATGGAAAAGGATCTGATGACCGTTGCGCTTTTCTCCTGCATCGGAGTTTATTTGGCGGAATGGCTGATCTGATGTTTTGTGCATTGTCCCGCGGGGGCGGGACGGAGTGATATTATGCTGTATAAGATAAATAATCTGACGGTCTTTCTGGGCGGAAACGAGATACTCTCGCATATCGATTTCGAGATCCGCGGAACGGAAAAGATCGCTATAACGGGACGCAACGGCGCGGGCAAGACCACGCTGCTGCGTTTTATTGCAGGTGAGCTTGAAGCCGAAAGGGACGATACGAGGACCGCGCCGGTCGTGGAGACCGCAAGGGCGCTCAGTATCGGGTATCTCAAGCAGACGGCAGCCGCGGATGCGGAGCGCACCGTAGAAGAGATCTGCACGGTCGACTGCCCCGGGTCCGAGGAATGGGAGTTTGACAGGCTGTTTACGGGCTTCGGATTTGCGAAGGACGATAAGGAAAAGAAGCTTAATGAGTTCTCGGGCGGCGAGCAGACCAAGATATCGATGATCCGTCTGCTTCTGTCAAAGCCCGATATTCTGCTGCTCGACGAGCCCACGAACCATCTGGACATGAAGGCGGTCGAGTGGCTCGAAGAGTATCTGCGAGGTTATGAGAAGGCGGTTGTTTTTGTCACGCATGACCGCTTTTTTATGGACAAGGTCGCGGATGTCGTATACGAGACAGAGAATAAAAAGACGGTGCGGTATCCGGGCAATTATACGCATTTCAGGGAGGAGAAGCAGAAGCGCACCGAACAGGCGCTGAAGGCCTGGGAGAGGAACGAGAAGGAGCGCAGACGCCTCGAGAACCTGATACTCAAATACAGGAACAAGTCGAACAAGGCGGCCTTTGCGCGTTCGCGCAGATCCATCCTCGAACGCACGGAGAAGCTTGAAAAGCCGCATCCCGATACAGCGAGGATATATCCCGGACAGATCGTGCCGGCAGATCCGGGCGCGAAGTGGGTGGTCGACGCCGAGCACCTTAAATGCGGCTACAGGACCTCATCGGACAGCAGGCAGGATCCGGAGCCTGAGACCGGAAAAAAGGCGGTGATCGAGCTCTCGATCAAACTTAAGCGCGGCTCCAAGGTCGCGATCGTCGGAGACAACGGTTCGGGCAAGTCCACTTTCCTTAAGACCGTTGCGGGGCTTTTAAAGCCGCTGGACGGCAAATGCACGATAGGCAACCGCGTGGAGATCGGATATTTCGACCAGATGAGCGCGGCGATCGATTCGGAAAAGACGGTATTCGAGCATTTTTCGGAGAAATTTCCGGGCATGCTCGAGAAGGACGCGCGAAAGACGCTCGGACTCTACCTGTTCGGAGGCGCGAACGCGCAGAAAAAGGTAAATGCGCTCTCGGGCGGCGAAAAGGCGCGCCTCGTACTCGCGGAGATCCTTACGGCGGCGCCGAATTTCCTGATCCTTGACGAACCCACGAACCATATGGACATCGAGGCATGCGAGACGCTGGAATCCGCTTTCAGGGCGTATAAAGGCACGATACTCTTCGTATCGCACGACAGATACCTGATAGGCAGGCTCGCCGAATCATTCTACATTTTCGAGGACGGAAAGGCGCTTTATTATCCTTTCGATTACGCGCATTATCTTGAGAGGCTCGAAAGGCTATCGACCGCGCGCAGGATCAACGTAAACACCGGCATCCCCGAGATGAAGCAGAGTTCCGCGAAGGACATACAGAGCGAGATCATGGGACTCGTTTCGGCAGAAGACGCCGCGATTATAGCAAAATTAAAAGCCGTTCCCAAAAAGGAACGGCATGAGATAGGCTTTGCGAACGAAGACGAGGCCTATAACGACTGGCAGCTCCGTATGGCCGAGGAGGCACTCGAAGCCGCCCGCCAAAAGCTGGAAGACGCTGACGACTTCGATTCATACGAAGCTGCTCTGAAAGGATTATCCGAAGAGGAAATTGCCTGGTACAGCGTTTATTCTGTTACGGCATCGGGAACGCCCACAACCGGATCGTCCAGTCTGTAAATATAATCAAGTGAGGCGTCGGTGATGCATTCTTCGCTCTCGAGCGCGTCGATGAGCGCGAACAGCTCGGCGTCGGGCAGCTCGATAGCTGTCCGGAGCGCATAAGCATCGATGCTGTCGTAATCGTACATGATCGAAAGACCGTAGTCCGAATACTTTGCGCAGATCGCTTCAACCATCTCTCTGGTGGTGCCTTCGACAACGCTTATGATAACGGTCGAGTTCGAATGCTCGGGATACCAGGGATCGATGGGATCTATGGGTTCAATGGGATCGATGATCGGATCGGTAGGATCGATTATCGGATAAGGGTAATCAGTGATCGGAGGGAATTCGGTAGGCTCCGGCTTCTCGGGGATCACTGCGGGTACGGCTGCCTTTGCCACGCCGGTCAGATACTCGTCGATCAGTCTTACGAGAAGATCGCAGAGCTGCTCAACAACATACTCGCCGATGGTGGGAGTGATGTGCGAACCGCCGATACCGCTGTCGTCGGTAAGGAAAGTGTAGGTTCCGCCCGTTACCATGGCAAATGTTCTGAGAAGGAACTCGGTGGTCTTATCCACGCCGCTCGAAGCAACGGGGATCACGCGGATGCCCTTAAGCACCGCATCCTGAAGGGTAGATGCGAGGCTTTCGCGAATGGTCTGTGTGTTGTGGGGCGGAGCGTCGAGTACGAGGAACATGAGCTTTACGGCGTCCTCTGACCACTCGTGATTGTTGACCGCATCTTCGAGCGCCAGCTCAACCGCTTCTTCATAGTCTCCGCCGCCGTCGGCGTACTCAGCCTTCAGGGCCTTCAGCTCTTCGTCGATATTCGCGCTGAAAGGATACGAACGAACGATATATGTATCTTCCATGTCGCGGTAGAAGTTCACGCTGAGCCTTAACGTAAGGTTGGGGTTATTGTTCTTAACGCGTGTGATCACGTCTTCAAGTTCTGTCTGCAGATATTCAAGCTCATCCCACATCGAACCGGTGGTATCGATCATGAACATCAGGTCAAGTGCCTTGGGAACGGGAGCGAAGCTTCCGAAAGAGAGCTCTATAACGGCGTTCTCATCGAGATCGGCGCTTGTTACCGCGTAATCGAACTCATCCTGTCCGTAAGTCACCTTTATCGAAGCGGGAGCACCGCTGTCGCCGAGGACATTATAGTAAACGTAAGCCATGCCGGCGCTGTCGGTGCGGCAGGTCCAGCGAAGCGAACCGTCGGCCGAGAAAACCTTAACAACGGCATTGGCCATGGCGTTGCCGTCCGCGCATACCGCATGGATCACGAGACGGCCGAAAGGAGTAAGGCTCCAGTCGCGGAAATACTTTCCGAAATCGTCGTCCTGTCCGTTGGCGATCAGGGCTTTTAAGAAAGCGTAATTTTTGTTGTCGTTCCACTCACCTGCGGTAAGAAGCCCTGCCTTGGGAGTGGGGCGGTAATAATCAATGTCAAGATCCGATGTCGAGAAATCGATGTCGCCGTCATAGTCGCCGAAGAACATCGAGCCGTCGCTGAGACCTTCCGGAGCCATATCCCAGGAACCGCCGTCGCCGATGGCAAACGAGTCGAACACAGCACCGGGAACCGGACTTTCGGCGATCCCTTCGGTTTCTTTAGCTTTGGATGATGACAGATCGAACTTGGCGATGAGATCACCCAGAGTTGATGACCCGGAGTCATCTGACGAACGGCCTGTGAGGTCGGAAGGACTTAAGGAAGATTCGTCCGATGAACCTGTCGATCCCATCGAAGGAGCCGCTGTAGCCGCGGGCGTCAT
>CAMZAI010000067.1 GCA_947304065.1 uncultured Clostridia bacterium
CATAACTACAGGCGCATCAGCCGAGGCTGGAAAGAGTTTGACCGGACAGACGGACATTACCGTGAAGGCGACGATACTTCCGCCTTTTCTTTCAGAGGAGAGAAGCTCACGGTCGGCCTTTGCGGAGATCTCTGGGACTATCCCGAGCGCTTTAAGACCGATACTCTTCTCATCTGGCCCGTGTATGTGAACTATGAACTTGACGAATGGGATGAGGCGATCATAGATTACGCGGAGCAGGCCGCAGGCATTGCCGACGATGTTCTGATGATCAATCCGATAGACAATGATCCCGTGAATCACGGGGGAGCTTTTCATTTTTACAAGGGGAAGCTGATCGAGCGCAGTCCCTTTGATAAGGAGGGCGTGCTGATCATATGAAGAACGGTATGAAATTGGCGGCTTATCAGTTTGCTGTAAGCGGCAATATTGAGCAGAACTGCAAGATAATAAAGGAGGCGGTGCACGAAGCATCCGGACAAGGCGCAAATCTGATCGTCTTCCCCGAGTGCGCTTTGACGGGCTATCCGCCCCGCGATATGGCCAGCTCATCGGACACGGATTTCGAGGCTGTTAATGAAGCTCTGCGTGAACTGCAGTGCATTGCTGACGATCAGGTCATTCACATCATTGTCGGGTCCATCGCTCATTGCGGGACCGGCTGCCGCAACAGAGCATATCTTCTGTCTCCCAATCAGCCTGCACGATGGTATGACAAAAGGGCGCTGTACGGCTGGGACGAGGATAATTTCAAGCCCGGCTCCGAAAAAGGCCTATTTGAGATCAACGGGTTCATGATCGGGATCAGAATATGCTTCGAAGTCCGCTTCCCGGAATATTTCAGGGAATTGTACCTGGAGAACACGGATCTCGATATCGTTCTTTTCTGCGACGTCGCCGATGAGGATGATGAGACCAGATACCAAATGATACGCAGTCATCTGATCACCCGCGCCGTCGAGAATGTGACTCCCCTGCTCTCCGCGAACTCCATTCATCCGCATCAGACCGCACCGACCTGCTTTATTGACGCATCCGGAACGGTTTGTGAGGAACTTAAGAAAGACTGTGAAGGGATGCTTATATACGATTTCAATAAAAAGGAACTGAACTTTGGCGAGCTGGGGAGAAAACGCTATTCGGACATGCTGCTCGATAAAAGAAAGGAATAAAAACCGGTTATGCTTGAAATAAAGAAATGCAATACAGACATCGAAAAGGAATGGGCATTCGTGCGCGATATGCCTGTAGACGAGAACGGACTGACAAATTCCCTTCACGGCATCTCGCGACAGGATTTCATTGAAAAAGCGCTTCCCGATATGCTCAAACACGAGCGCGGCGAGGATATGCCCGACTGGATGGTTCCGGAGACTTTCCTTTATCTGTGGGAGGATAATACGATCGTCGGCCAGTTCCGCATCAGACATTATCTGAACGACGCGTTAAGGGCCGGCGCCGGCCATATCGGATATTTCATTGCCAAAGAATCCCGCGGCCGCGGATACGGAACCGAGGGACTCCGTCAGACGCTGCCGATCGCCAGGGGCATTATCCCCGAAGATGAGATCTATCTGCGCGTTAATAAAGATAATCCCGCATCCCTGAAAGTCATGCAGAACAACGGCGGCCGGATCGTGGGCGAGGATGACGGTCATTACTTTGTGCGAATTCCAAAGTGATTGAGCCTGAGAAAGGATATACAGAACCAAATGAAAATACTATCGATTCAAAGCGGGCATCCGCTCTGGGAAAAAACTATAGGATTTGCCTCAGACTGCTCATGGAAGGCAGGTCCTGCTCTTGCCGAAAGGATGAAGGAAAACGCCTTCACTGACCGGGAGCGTGTGATCGTAGCCATCGAAGATGACCGGATCGCGGGTTTCTGCACTCTCTCTGAGAAGGACGAGCTGCCCGACCGCTACGATTTCACGCCTTTTATCGGTTTCGTCTTTGTGGATGAACGTTTCCGCGGGCGCCGCCTGTCAGGGATGATGATCGATCATGCCATGAAGCTTGCGGCAGAAGCAGGTTTTGACAAAATTTATATCATGAGCGGTGAGATAGGTCTGTACGAGAAATACGGATTTTCAAAGCTCGGAGACTACGAGACAATATACGGGACCACGGACCAGTTGTTTGTGAAAACGGTCAATGATGAAAGATTAAAATAAATTATGGAACAGTTATTGCAAAGATTCACAGATAGGTCAAAAGAAATTCTCCGGGATAATCTCGTCGGGGTTTATCTGCACGGCTCCGCTGTCATGGGATGTTTCAATCCCGAAAAGAGCGATATCGACCTGATCATCGTGGTAAAAGATTCCATGTCCGATGCGGATAAGCGTGCCTATATGGATATGGTGGTCGATCTTAATGCCGACGCCCCCGCTAAAGGTATCGAAATGAGCATTGTGAAAAAGGACGTCTGCAGTCCGTTTGTATACCCTACGCCGTTCGAACTGCATTTTTCGGTGGCACACCTAAATTGGTATCTCACCGATCCGGACAACTATATCCTGAAAATGAACGGCGCCGACAAGGATCTGGCCGCTCACTTCACGATTATCCTTAATCGAGGGAAATGCCTGTACGGAGCGCCGATAAAGGACATATTTGGCCCTGTTCCGAAGGCTGACTATCTCGATTCCATTTACGAAGATATAACCGCCGCCACGGAAGATATTACCGACGATACTATGTATCTGACGCTTAATCTCGCCAGAGTTCTGGCCTATAAGAAAGAAGGTCTGATCCTCTCCAAAAAGGAAGGCGGCGAGTGGGCGCTCAGGTACCTGCCGGAAGAGTATCATTCACTGATCCTTGACGCGCTGAAAGAATACGAGAAAGCCGAATCCATTTCATATGATATTGAGCTTGCAACGCGCTACGCTGAATATATGCTGACCGAAATAAGCAGAAAGGACCAAACCTATGCCTGAAAACATCAGAGGAAACCGGATAATACTGCGCGAACAGCGGGAAGAAGACGTCCCGTTCTTCACCCATTGGTTCAATCAGCCGAATATCATGTTCCAATGCGGCTTTGAGAAAACTTTTGATGAAGAAGAGATCAGGCATATGATCAATATCAGTCACGAGTGGAAGCAGCGATAAACGCTTTGATTGAGAAAGGATAAGCAATTATGCAGCCCAAATACATGCATTTCAATTCGTCGTGCTCATATACCGCGCTGGCGATGCTTCTTGAAGAAAAAGGGATTGACACCGAAGACACCGATATTGCGCTGGAAATAGGGCTCCCGTGGATGTTTGACCGCGAAGAGGGATACTATCTCGCAGGCCCGATGCTCCAGGGCGCGAAATGGTTCGATCTCTTCTTAAATCCCCGAGGGCTGTGTCTCGACGAAGAGATAGTGGAACGGGACCGGCTCGCCGGATATCTGCGTTCAAACGGCACATGCATGCTTGGCATAAAGTTTTCGGGCAATAACGGAAAACATGCAGTCGTCTTCACCGGCTATGACGGGAAGTATCATTTCCTGAACCCTACAACCGAAAAAAAGCTGCAGCCGGTCGAGCTCGCCATGACCGAAGCAGAACTGCTTGATTCCGCCGATGAATTAACCATGGTCGGCACGCTTCGCGAACACGCCGCGGAAAAGCCCGACCTTAGCGCTTTATTCGAAAACTCGGTAAAAATGATGCGCGAGAACTGCGCTGAGATCACCGAATTTGCAAACGATGCTCATTCCGAAGAAGAACACAATGAGGCCAGGGACAGGCTGTTCCGTGCGTTTCTGGTGGACGGGATATCCATGCTGGAGCTTGTAAATGAATTCGATCTTGCCATCGGATTCAGAAGGATCCAGCAGAATTATCTGTGCTTCATGGGCGGACACAAGAGATTGCCGCTGAAAGCGTCGATATCGACGGACGATCTCAAAAAACTGGTTGATCGCTATATATCCCTGTGCGAAAAGGCCGCAGCAGAAAGGAAATGACCTAAAGAAAGAATTATGACAAAGCAGATAGGCGTTATCGCCGACATACACAGCAATTATACCGCATTCAAAACAGCGGTCGGATATATGGAAAACAGGGGCATCTCCGAGTTTTTCCTGCTCGGGGATTTTGTCTCCGATACCACCGATACCCGCGAGACCATGCAGTTCATCTACAGCCTCGCAGACCGTTACGATGTTCATATCCTGCGCGGCAACCGCGAGGAATACTTTATCGGTCAGAGAAAGGTTCGCCGCGGCGAGACAGAAGGTGAAAAATGGATCTTCAATTCCGCGAGCGGCAGCCTTTTGTACACTTACGAGCTGCTGACCGACAAAGACATCGATTTCTTCGAGTCCCTGCCGATCACATTTAAATATGAGTGCGAGGGCTATCCTTCGATCACCTGCTGCCACGGCTCGCCTTCAAGCGACCGCGAGCTGCTGCAGATCGGCGCGGACAATACAAAAGAGTGGCTGAAAAAAATCGATACCGACTATCTTCTCGCGGCGCATACGCATCTGCAGGGGAATTTCGAATACGAAGGGAAGCATTATTTCAATACCGGTGCGTCGGGCATCGCGATCGGTGCTCCGGGTCTGGTACAGTGCCTTATACTTCACGGTACGGATGCATCCGAGCCAGGCGGTCCCTCATGGAAGGCCGAATTCCTGAATCTCCCCTACGATGTCGGCTATGTCATCGATGCGATATACGATAAGGGTCTGATGGAAAAGGGACAGTGGTTCGTTGCCAATAATGTTTATATCTTAAAGACCGGCATCGACTATACACCCGAGCTCGTCACTGCCGCAAAATCCCTGCAGGAGCAGGCCACGGGCCGGCCCGCGCTGTGGCCCTACATCGAAGAGAAATACTTTACCTCGGCTGCAGGGGACCTCGGTATTCCCGATTTCAGAAATTTTTGTAAATAAAACCACAAAAATGTAGCTTTTTCTGTTTTTTTATGGTATAATGATTTCTCAATCACAAAAAAGGATGCCGGCAGCGTTATACACCACATAAGCTGTGAATGCCGGACCGAATAGGAGGCTATATGGGTAAACTGTTATTGACTGGCGTAGACGGAAACCTCGGCGCGGAAGCCGCGAGACTGCTTCTCACACTGGAAGACAAGAACAACCTTATCTTCTGCGGCTACAGCGAGGATTCACTTAAGAAGTTCGCTGAACAGGGCGTGGAAACACATGTTACCGACTTCAACTATCCCGACGGACTCGTAGAGGCGTTCAAAGGCGCTGATGTGCTCGCACTGATCTCGATGCCGTTCGTAGGGCCCAAGAGACAGGCCGCGCACAGGAATGCCGTGGATGCAGCCAAGAAGGCCGGAGTCAAAAAGATCATTTACACTTCTCTGGTAAATGCCGGAGACGAGACCAATCCCTCCGTTGAGAAGAAAGATCATATCTATACCGAGGAATACGTGAAATCTGTCGGTCTCGATTACATCTTCCTGCGCAATTCGCAGTACGCGGAAGCCATGATCACCAATTACTTCACTTATGTTCATATGAACGCTCCTCTCACGAACAGCCAGGGAGACGGACTTATGGCTTACATTTCGAGAAAGGACTGCGCTAAGGCTGTGGCTTACGCTCTGCACCGTGCAGGTGATTACGATCACGCCACTCTCGATATCAACGGACCTGAGCTCATGACCATATCGAAGTTCGTTCAGATCGGTAACGAGCAGACCGGCAACAATATCAGCTATAAAGCCGTAACCGATGAAGAGAACTATCAGATTTTCGACGCTATGGGCGTTCCGAGGACCACGGACGGACTGTTCAAGGAAGGCAGCGAGGCTCCGTTCTCGAGCGACGGAATGGTTACCTTCGCACAGGCTATCCGCGAGGGCAAGATGGCAGTCCGGACAGACGATTTCAAGAAGCTTACCGGAGACGATCCGATAACCGTTGAGTACATGTTCGCTCACAGCGACGAGTTCCAGATCGGCGACCGTCATTCGAAGGACAAAAAATAATACATCGAAATAACCCGCTCAAACACGGACAAGGGGACGGTTCTTCCGTCTGACAAACGTCAGCCGGAAGAACCGTCCCCTTGAGATTATGAGCAAAACATTTACTGAGCATTAACGGTGTTTGTATTGGTATCCTGATGCGCAGCGGGCGAGTCGATCTCTCCGAGGAGTCCTGCCCTGTAAAGAACCGGACGGAGCGCCAGATATGCAACCACGGCTATCGCCGAATTGATCACGGCGTTGATCAGCGTCGCATAGGTGGTGACCGCTACAAGTGATTTGATCGCTGACGCCGCTTTATCGGCGTTGGGCGTAAGGATCGTGTACCATACATACTTGAGCGAAGGCTCGAATACACAGTTGAAACCGAGGCCGGCAACAGACGCGATCACAGCCCATCTTAAGATATATGTATGCTTGTGGTCATGCGAGATCTTTGCGATCTTGTGCGCAACAAGGCCGACGATCAGGCCGATGACCAGCTTGGTGATGAAAGTTCTGGGAGCGGAAGCACCGTAGCCTCCGAGGATATCAGCCAGCGACAGTCCCACAGCACCCGCAAGTCCGCCGTACAGTCCGCCGAGGAACAGCGCGCCGAGTACAACGAAAGCATTGCCGATATGGATCTTCGTACCGCCCGCATTGATCGCAGGGAAGATAGCGTATCCCACATAGCAGAGCGCAGCCATAAGTCCCGCATAGGTTATCTTTAAGATCGTCTTGTTTTTCTCGTAAGCATTCATATAATCTTTCTCCTCTTCCACCAATACTCCGTTTCGTATTGATTTTTGTTATTGTGTAATATAGCACCAATGTGGTATTATGAAAATTACCAAAACAGGAGAATTTTATATGACCAGATATATTGAGATCTATGAGGACATCCGCAGGAAAATCACCGACGGCGTCTATGAATTCGGGAGCAAGCTCCCCTCCAAGCGTGTGACCGCGGAGAACTACAGCGTAAGTGTGATAACCGTCGAGCACGCGTACGAGCTGCTGATCGGCGAAGGTTACGCGGTATCAAGGGAAAAGAGCGGCTATTTCGTATGCTACCGTGAAAATGAATACTTCTCGGAAGACAGTTCCGCAAAGAAACGGCCCGCTCCGCCTTCTCCCCAGACTCCCGTGCGCAGGCCGCGTATAGCGCCCGCGAACAGCGAGGAGATATCCTTTAATATTTACGCGAAGACCGTGCGAAGGGTCCTCTCCGACTACGGCGACGAGATCAAAGAAAAGCCCGAGCCCTACGGCTGCGAGATACTGAGGCTTGCGATCGCGGATTATCTGTTAAAGAACAGGGGCATAAAGACCGACGCTTCAAGGATCGTCATCGGTTCCGGTGCGGAGTACCTCTACGGGCTTATCGTTCGCGCGATCGGGCGTGACAAGATATATGCGATAGAGAACCCGTCCTACCGCAAGATCTCCGATATTTACGCCGCCGAAGGCATTGTCACCGACAAACTCCCCCTCGGCTCCGACGGCATAGAAAGCGACAGGCTTTGGAAGACCAAGGCCGGCGTCCTGCATGTGACGCCGTACCGCAGCTTTCCGACCGGCGTTACTGCCTCCGCCGCAAAAAAGGCCGAGTACATCGGCTGGAGCAAAAAGAAGCACGGAATCATCATCGAGGATGATTTCGAATCCGAGTTCTCGAGCAGCCGAAAGCCCGAAGAGACGCTATTCTCCAGGGACTCGGACGGACGCGTGATCTATGTCAATACCTTCAGCAAGACGGTCGGTTCGTTCATGAGAACGGCCTACATGGTCCTGCCCGAACAGCTCGAAGACATTTTCAGGGAAAGGATCGGGTTCTACTCCTGCTCTGTCCCCGCGCTTGAGCAATACGTCCTCGCAGAGCTGATAAACAATGGGGATTTCGTAAGGCATATCAACCGCGTAAGGAGAAAAAGAAGGGAAACCGGCTGACGGCAGGCATGCCGCACGGCGTTAACATCACTTGCACGGGAAAACCCGCTATGATAGAATGAAGAATGGTCGCGAAGACCGAAAATATGCGTAGGAGGGCACGGCATGACACCCAAGAAGTACATGCGGGAGAATTTCAATGAAGTCAGCCACACGACGCTCAACCCCGAAGGTCCGGGCGTGGTGCGCATCCATCTGATCCCGCCCAAGGAAAAAGACGGCAAGCCCGCATCGAGCATTGCCATCGTCAACGGTCAGGATATAATCCCGGTCAAGTATGCGTGGAGCATTCTGCTCAACGAATTCATCAAGGAAGTAAATAAATATCACGGACTCGAGGTCAGCGACGAGGATGTCGAGACCATCCTTGACAAGACCTGCAAGTCGGTCAAGAAGGTATTTCCTTTGACATCGAAGAAGCGTTTCAGAAAAGATATCAAGACCATCATGGAGACCATGAAGCAGGTCGCTTACGGCGAAGAGGTCAAGACCGATATCGGATATATCAGCATCGGCGATTACGCCGACAATATGAAGGCTCCCCACCGTATGGACCTTATGGTCAGCGCAATGGAGAAGAAGGGCCACTGGAACTGCAACCAGTGCTGCGTACATTGCTACGCCGCGGGACAGACGCAGTCCGGCGAGGAAGAGCTCACCACGAAGCAGTGGATCGAGATCCTGGACAAGCTCCGCGCGATCGGCGTTCCGCAGGTTACCTTTACCGGCGGCGAGCCCACCATGCGCGACGATCTCTTCGAGCTCATCGACCATGCGAGGTGGTTCGTTTCGAGACTTAACACGAACGGCATCAGGCTCACCGAGGAATACTGCCGCAAGCTCTATGAGAACGAGATTGACAGCGTTCAGATCACCTTCTACTCGAGCAATAAAGAGATACACAACAAGCTGGTCGGCGGCGATCATTTTGACCAGACCGTGGCCGGTATCGAGAACGCCATCAAGGCGGGCCTCAACCTCAGCGTAAATACTCCTCTCTGCACCCTCAACAGGGACTATGTGGAGACGCTTGATTTCCTGCGCAAAAAGGGCGTTATGTACGTCACCTGCTCGGGTCTTATCACCACGGGCAACGCGCTCACAGACGAATCCGAATCGCTCCAGCTCTCGGTCAAAGAGATCAGCGATATCCTGGCAAAAGCCGCGGATTACGCGTATGCGAACGGCATGGAGATCAGCTTCACCTCTCCCGGCTGGATCGGTGAGGAATTCTTCAAGGAGCACGCGCTTTCCACGCCCAACTGCGGCGCATGTCTTTCGAACATGGCGATCACGCCCGGCGGTAATGTAGTGCCCTGCCAGAGCTGGCTCTCGGGCAAGCCTCTCGGCAATATCCTTACCGACAAGTGGAACACGATCTGGAACAGCACAGAATGCAAGAAACACAGGGATTACTCCGCGCTCATGCTCGGAAGATGCCCTTTAAGGAGGTAACGGGACATGAAAAAGAGATTTGCTTTATTGCTTGCCCTGCTCCTTACGGTACTGCTCATACCTGCAAGGCCCGCAGCGGCAAAGGCTACGGACGAAATACTGAACTATACGATCACGGTCGATGTACAAGATGACGCGACTCTGATAATGCAATACCATATCGATTGGAAGGTACTCGATGACAGCATCGGAAAGGTCAGCTGGCTGGAGATCGGTATCCCGAACAGCCATTACATCTCGTGCGATCCGGTCAGCAGCAATATCGATCGTATTGAGATGAAGATCACCTCATATGAATCCTTAGCGGTTGTCTATTTCACGAAAGAGTATAAAGAGGACGAGATCATTTCCTTCGATTTCCTGCTGGTCCAGGACTATATGTACGAGATGAATGTCCTGAAGGAAGGCGAGACGGTCTACTACTTCACTCCCGGCTGGTTCCCCGGAGTGGCGATCGACGAGCTCGTTATCGACTGGAACGCGGACAAGGTTATCGCGAACAGCCACGGCGCGACTCCCGAGAACGGACGCCTGATCTGGAAAGGCAGTCTCTCCGAAGGTGCGAAATTCGGAGAGATCAGCGTGACCTACCCGAGCGATGCATTCGGATTTGACAGTTCCAAGACCGTAAGGTCCGACGGAAGCTACAGCGACGGAAACGACAATTACAGCGACTCCGACGACGGTTCCGCTCTCCTGGGCTTCGCTGTCCTGGTACTCATCGTTACAGTTATTGTCAGAGCGGTCAAGAAGGCCAACGATTACACCAGCGGTTCGGGCTTCAATTCCGCTACAACTACCAAGAAAAAGATCACCAGAACACTGATCAAGTATTATCCCACCTGTCCAGGCTGCGGCGCCGCAAGGCCCGAGAACGCCGAGACCTGTGAATACTGCGGACGAAGCTTTATCGAGAGTGAAGAGGTTGTTGAGGAAAAGGAGATCAAGAATCCCGAGCAGTACAAGAACGAGGGTACCTTCCGTTACGGCTCCAGCCCGAACACCTACGTTCGCGTGCATGTAACCCATATTCCCGTGGTTTCATCGCCTTCACGCAGCAGAAGCTCATGCGCTCACAGCTCCTGCGCACACAGTTCCTGTGCCTGCGCGCATTCCTGCGCATGTGCATGTGCCTGCGCCTGTGCCGGAGGCGGACGTGCAGGCTGCTCGACTAAGGATTTCTATAATACAAATCTTAAGCTCAGCCAGCTTGAACGCAGGATAAAGAGCTAAAAGCTAAAACATTGGTGCCTGTCACCATAAAAAGACTGGGGGACGTTTCTTCTGTCCTGACAGAACATCAGACAAAAGAAACGTCCCCTTGTCTTTTCGCATTGTTTCATCCTCTTCCCGGCAGGCGAACGGTAACTGTCGTTCCGCGCCCCTGCTCCGATTCTATCTCCAGACCGTATTCGTCGCCGCAGACCATCTTGATACGGTGTTCAATATTGCTCAGAGCTATATGGTTAAGGTCTGATTTCTCGCTTCCTTCGCTCTCTTTAATACTCTCGCGCAGTTCTTCGAGCGCTGCCTTGCTCATGCCCGCACCGTTGTCCGTGACGGTTACCGCAATACAATCTTTACCTATCGCAGCCGACACGCCGACCTTGCCCGGATGACCCTGTAATCCGTGTATTATCGCATTCTCTATGATGGGCTGGATCAGCATACGCGGGATATAGATATCCGCGAACGCGTCGTCCATCTCAAAATCAGCCTCTATCTTTCCGGGATAGCGCGCCTTCATTATGCCCACGTACTGCTCGAGTACGTAGAACTCGTCCATAAGGCTTATATGCTCTTCGGCCGCGTTGGCGTAGCGCAAAAGCGTCGAAAGCTCATCGCAGATACGTGCCGCTTCTTCCTTTTCTCCCTTATTTACAAGGGCTCGAACAACGTTCAACGTATTTACGGTAAAGTGAGCGCTGATCTGCTTTTTCAGCAGTGATATGAGTGTTCTCTCCTTTTCAAGATCGGCTTTTCGTGCACGCGCCTCCGACTCGTAGAGGGCGTGTTCTTTTTCCTCGATACGGACGAGCATCTCATTTACATGGTCGACCAGCCCGTCGAAATACTCTTCGCCCGTATGCGCAAGCGGCTTCGAGGTCACGCTGCGCGTATCGTTGATGACCGTATTTATCGGCTCGAGCATATGCTTTCTCAGATACCTCGAGAAGAACAAAACGACGGAAATAAGGATCAGGATCGTGATCGGCAGGGCAATCTTAAAATACAGCGCGAGGCCCCCGGAAATGCCCTCCCTGCAGTATACGATCAGTCTGAAGGACGAAAGTCCGATAGTTTTTTCCCTGACAAACACAGCGTCCGACAGATCCTGCAGATCGGCCTCTGCCAGGTCCCTGTTCGAGCAGAGTAGGCGGTCTCCTGCCATCAGCGCCGCATTGATATAGTCGATATCATTGACGATCCCCAGCAGGCGTTTGATACCCGTCTCCTCCATCAGGAGCACGATGTAGCCCGATTCCTCCCTGCTGTCGCCTATGCGCGAATACGTGCCGATGTAGCTGCCGTTATTGTAGGATACGGTAAATGTCCTGTCATTCCCGCTGTCGATCAGATACGAGACCCTCTTGATCGTCGTATTCGATATCCTGCCCTTAAGGCGGTAAAAGTCCCCGCTTGCGCCGAAAATGATGATATCGTCGATGCTGTCGGTCTCGGTGATGCTTATCGGGAGTCCGTTCGCGAGTTTTTCCGCGATATCGTAGAATGAAGATGTGTCCTTCTGCGAGGCGGTCAGGATCACTCTCTCATCGTGGCTCAGCGAATACGATACGTCCTCGAGGCGCAGCAACTCGTCCTCAACCGCCGTAACCAGCGCCTGCGACGCGGTCTCGGCCTGCAGACGCATATTTCGCTGTGTAATGCGCTCGGTAATGAAATAAAAGCCAACCCAAAGAAGCACCAGGCTTACGCTCAGTGCCGCGATCAGTATCATGAATCGTCTTACAAGGCCTCTTTCTTTCATTTCTGCTCCGTTGCGCTGCTTTTAAGAACCTGCGCCCAAAAATCCTCCATCTTCTTTCTTGCAGCGGCGTCTTC
>CAMZAI010000068.1 GCA_947304065.1 uncultured Clostridia bacterium
CGATGCATCATGTCGAAAATCTCTTCACGCTGGATCTTGATGCTGCATCCGATCTCGCTGCCGAGTGCCTCAAGATCGGCCTCCGCCTCCTCGAAGTGGCGGTCCGACTCAGCCATGTCCGCGATCATCATCATGTTGAAATAACCCGAAACGATGGTCTGCGAGATGTCGAGAATATTGATGTGATGGGCTGCAAGATATGTGCAGACCTTGGCGATGATACCTACCGAATCCTTGCCGACAACAGTAATAATAACCTTTTTCATTGCTCTTTATCCCTTTCCTTTTTCCTTTTCACATTCGAATCAGCATGCTCGGATCGTAGCGGTTCGCGACCATCAGATGAGGTTCGGTCCCAAACCTTTTGTCCGCGCACAGCGCCTGCCTGACCGTCTCGTAAGCCAGTTCCTCAAGATTGTTCTCCTTGCTGATGTGCCCGAGCACCACATGCCTGAGCTTCTCCGTACGCACACGCAGGATCAGGGCCGCGCAGTCCTCGTTCGAGAGATGCCCGAGCGGTGAATTGATCCTGAGCTTCGTGGAGTACGAATAACTCCCCAGCATCAGCATATTGACGTCATGATTGGCCTCGATATAGAGCGCGTCGCAGTCAGACAGCGCCTCGACGATATGCTCGTCGTAGATCCCGAGGTCGGTCGCGAAACCGATCTTCTCACCGTCCGCCTCTACCGTGTAGCTCACGGGGTCGAGCGCGTCATGCGATATCCTGAACGGCCGCACATGTATCGATCCCACGAAGAAATCGGCGTCGGGATCGACAAACCTCTGCAGCTGCGGTCCCGGCGGGCTTACGGCCTTTTTGCAGATATATTCCATCGTAAGGGGCGTAGCGTATACCGGCACTCCGTATTTGCGCGCGAATACCGCCGCTCCCTGAATATGATCGCAGTGATCGTGTGTGATCAGGATACCCTGTATCCCGCCCGGATCGATACCGAGCGAAGCCAGGCCCTCCGCGATCTTTTTACAACTGATCCCGGCATCGACGAGCAGCTTCGATCCCCCCGCACCCACATAGATGCAATTTCCGCTGCTGCCGCTTGCCAGCGCACAAAATTCCACTTTAACAAAAGCTCCTTACATTATTTCTTCCAGTAAAGCTCGATCTGCGAATTCTCGCCGACCGGCGCGGTAAAGTCAGCCGGCTTTCCGTTCACGCGGATCACGGCCTCCTTGCCCGAATGTCCCGAGGTATCGAACTCATAGAAATCAAGCACATCGACGAGCCTGTACTTCTCGTGTCCCGTGAGCACTACGGGCAGACCGTTCACTATAACGTTCACGGGATTTACGACCTTCTTCTCTTCGGGCGCAGGAGCGGCTGCCGGAACGGGTGCTTCTTCGCGCCTGTATTCTTCGGCTGCTATTCCGAAATCAACGGAGAAGTTCTCGTAGACCTTTTCATTGCCCAGGGCAATGATGTTGTTGACCAGTACGGTGCCTTCCCTCGCGACATCCATGTACTCGATCAGCTTGTCAACAGTGTAATAGTCAAGAACCTTGATATCGTCGCCGTTCCTGATCTCGGTACCCTCGGTCACGCATTCGCTGCCGCGGTAAACGAGTCTCGGGCAGATGATGCGCTTGCCGTTGACATAGAAGTAAATGCTTCTTCCGGCCTCCGCGATATCTGAGATCGCAGCATGGGCGTCGGGCCCTGCCGTGGACTCCTTGATCTCAATAATGTCATTCCTGATGATCGGCGACGAAACCGATGCGGGATGGCCGTTCACCGTAACGGTAGCTGACTCGCCGGGCTCGCCCCTGATGAGCCTTCTCTGGCCGTTCACGCTGAACTCAAGCTCCTTTCCCCTGCGGGGGAAGAGCCTCTCGTTCGGAAAGCCTACTCCGGCCGCCGCATCCATGACGGTCAGCCTGCCGTTGTCGTAGAGCTTTACGAGATCGCCGTTGCACTTTACAAATATAAAATTATTGTTCTGCTCGTAATAGTTGAGGCAGATTCCGATAGGCGTGATCATCGTCGAATCCTTCACGATGTCATTATCAAGGAAACGGATCTCGCCGAGCACCTCGTCACCGCGGAGCGCCACACGCTCTTTCGCGAGCTTCGCTGCCGATGCAAGCCTGTCGGTGAAGCCGGGGATCTTTCCGCCGCCTCCGACAAGGAAGATCGCGCTTACGGGCTTGCCGCCGTTCAGCTCGCTGATCTGCTTCGCAATGCCTGTCGCCAGCTCGCCGACAGCGCCGTCTATTGTATTCTTCACATCATCTGCGGACACATTCTGCTTAAGTCCCATGATGTCATGATAAGCTATCTTTTTCTTCTTTGCCGAAAGGGACATCTTGATATCCTCGGCGGTCTTGAACTCGACGAGATATTTCTGCATGATGGCTTCGGTCAGGAAATCTCCGGCCTTCGGCAGCATGCCGTACGCTGTTACCGAGCCGCCCTTTGTGATACAGATATCAGAGGTACCGGCGCCGATGTCGACGAGCGCCAGATTCAGCAGCCTGAACTTCTCGGGGATCGCGACATTGATCGCCGCGATGGGCTCGAGCGTAAGATTTACAACATTAAGATTCGCTCTCTGCGTGGCCGCGTAGAGACCGTCTATTACGTCCTGCGGAAGGAACGTCGCGATGATGTCCGCTCCGATCCTGCGGCCCTTATGGCCCTCAAGGTTCGTGATCGTGATATCGCCGAGGTAATACTTGATAACGGAATGATCTACACAGAAAAAGCTGCCTTCGATCTTCTTTCTGAGCTCTTCATGCGCCTGCTCAACGCCGATCAGCTCCATGGAGCGGATGAGTTCGTCGGTGATCACCATCTCGTCTCCGAGCTCATAGTCGGTCCTCACCTGCATGGTCTTTAAAACGCGTCCCGCTGCGGCGATGCATACATCCGAAAGCTTGATGTTAAGCTTCTGTTCGAGCTCGCGGCGTACCTCGCCTATCGTACCCGCAACCGCGTTAATGTCGTGTATCTGTCCGTCGAGCATGGCTCTGGTCTCATGATAACGTACAGACTGCGCCACGATCGTAAAATCATGCGCATGCCTTCTGTAACCGACTGTACCCACAATGCTTCGTGTTCCGATATCCAAACCGAATACAAGCTGTTCGTTCATTACCGCCGCCTCCGAATATTTATTCTTCCGTCATCAGGGCTCTCACCTGAGCGAGGACTTTTCCGCCCTCTGTGCCGTCGCAATTCTCGATCACGCCCGTGCAGTATGACTTATACTCCTCATCGTCCGCCTGTGAGGAGATCACCGATTCCGCATATTCCTCCGTGTAGCCTCTCGAACGGATAAGCCTTCCGATACGCTCCTCTTTGGGTGCGTAAACATACCAGATATCGGTGCAGAAGGCTTCATACCCGGCCTCCTTTAATATCGCCGTCTCAACGAGCACGGCTTTGTATTTCATCGGGCGTCCGTACATCATGCTCATGACTTCGCCCCGATCCACCAGATCGATGATCCGCATGACCTCTTTCGTAACAAGGGGATGCGTGATCGAATTCAGCTTTTTGAGTTTCTCATCGTCGTTAAATACGATATCCGCCAGCTGCGAACGGTTTATCTCGCCGTTGGGCAGGAGTATACCGTCCCCGAGCCACTCGAGGACCAGTGCGTACGACGGTCCGCCCTTTTTCATCTGCCTGCGCGCGATGTCGTCCGTATTGATATGGATAACCGGGAAATACCTGCATATCACTCCCGCGACATAAGATTTCCCGCTTCCGACGCCGCCGGTCAAGCCTATCACTCTCATAATCAGATCCTAACGCGCATCAATGCGCCTCGTACCAGTCGTGTCCCGACGCTATTCCGACTTCAAGGGATACCGCCATATCGGCCGCTCCCCTCATTTCCTCAATAAGTATCTTCTTAACTTCGTCAACCAGCTCCGCCGGCGTCTCGACGAGCAGTTCGTCGTGCACCTGTAACACCAGCTTTGCGGCCGGCAGCTCGCTTCTCAGTCTCGCGTCCACACGGATCATCGCGATCTTGATGATGTCTGCCGCGGTGCCCTGTATCGGCGAGTTCATCGCAACCCTGTCTCCGAACTGCCTCTGCATATAATTCTGCGAGGAAAGCTCGGGGATCGGGCGTCTCCTGCCGAAGCCCGTAACAGCGTAGCCCTTTTCGCGCGCGGTCTTTACGAGCCCGTCGAGATATGTCTTTATCTGCGGATAAGTCTCAAAATAATCCGCTATATACTTCTCAGCCTCCTTGATCGGAATGCCCAGCCCGTTGCTGAGTCCGAAGGAACTGATGCCGTATACGATACCGAAATTGACCGCTTTCGCGCGTGACCTGAGCTCGCCTGTCACCTCGTCGTAAGGAGTATGGAAAACCTCGGCCGCGGTCGCGCGATGGATATCCTTCGCGTCCTTATAGGCCGCGATCAGCTTCTCGTCTCCCGAGAGCGAAGCAAGGATCCTCAACTCTATCTGCGAATAGTCCGCGTCCACGAAAAGACAGCCGTCCGCGGGAACGAAGACCTTTCTGAGCTCTCTTCCGAGCTCCGTCCTGATGGGTATGTTCTGGAGGTTCGGGTCTGTGCTCGAAAGCCTGCCTGTGGCGGTGACCATCTGGTTAAAGGTGGTCCTTATCCTGCCGTCCTCCTCAATATAGTCGCTCAATCCGTCCGCATATGTGGACTTAAGCTTTGTAAGCTTCCTGTAATCAAGGATCTTTTCAACCACCGGATCCTCGATCTTTATCTCCTCGAGCACCTCCGCGGAAGTCGAATAACCGGTCTTGGTCTTCTTTCCGTGAGGTAGCCTGAGCTTCTCGAAAAGTATCGTGCCCAGCTGTTTGGGCGAATTGATATTGAACTTCTCACCGACGTAATCGTAGATCTCATTCTCGATCCTCTCAATGTCGGCCGCCAGGTTCTTGCCGAAGTTCTCGAGCAGGTCGGGCCTTACAAGGACTCCTACGCGCTCCATGCCTGCGAGCGTATATATTAGCGGCATCTCAATATCGTAAAAGATGCGCTCCATCTCCGTCTCTTTAAGTTTCTCACAAAGAGGCGCGTAGCAGCGGTAAGCCGAATCGCTCTCGTAAACCGCAAGCCTGATCACCTCATCGGGGATCGTCTTATAAGCCTCCCCAATGCTGAGCTTCCCCAGAACGTCCTTTGCGGAAGGTCTCACGTCTCCGGTAACGAAGCGGTAGACCGAAGCGGCGTCATAGGTACCCGAGAGCGGATCGAGCAGATAAGCCGCAACAGATGCGTCAAACGCATCCATGAATCCGTCCGAGCCCACGGTCTTCACACAGCTCTTGAGGTCAAAGCCCGCAAGGCATACGCCCGAATCGTCGAGTCTCGTGAGCATGTCGCGCAGGTATGCACCGTTCACAAAGCCCTCCGCTTTGATGAAGAGATGCTCTTCTTCACCGACTGTCAGCGCTATGCCGAGCACTCCCGAAGCGTCCCCGACACACGAGATGCCTACATGGGTTCCTGTATGTCTCGCGCCGTCAATACTCGCAGCGGTCAGGCGTCCGACCAGCTCCTCAACCTCCGTCAGGTCCGAAGTAGTCTTATAGGTAATAGACGAGGCAGCCTTCGTTTCGGTTCCGAAATCGGGTTTGAGCGACTTGAACTCGAGCTCGTCGAATACGGCCGCAGCCGCCGTGTTGTCGATATTTGCCGCAAGATCCTCGAGTTTGAGATCTCCGAGGTCTATATCCTTCTTGATCGTGGCAAGCTTCTTGCTGAGAAGCGCCGCCTCATGTCCTACCAGCTCATGCTCGTCTGTCTTGAGCAGATTGTTGATCGGTGAACGCGAGATGCCGATCTCCTTCCAGGAAGCGGCCAGAGCCTTGAGCTCCTTCTCGTCGAGACCGTCCATGGCCTCGTACAGCGCCTCGACAGTTTTATATTTTGCGATAAGGGCAACCGCAGTCGCAGGTCCGACGCCGGGCACACCCTTGATATTATCCGATGTATCGCCCTGAAGTCCCTTAAGATCCGGGATCGATGCGGGCTCCACTCCAAACTCCGATACCACTCTCTCGGGAGTGAGCGGGAAGCTGCGGTCGGCCGCGCTTCCGTCCTTCGGGAGCTTGTACTTTGCGTAGAGCTCGTCCGTCTTCTTGGCCGTCGCGTGGATCAGCCAAAGATTTGTACGGTCGGTGACCAGCTGGAGATAATCGTTGTCCTTGGTCATGATGCGCACGGGTATATCCTTTTCAAAACGCGCCGCAAGGCTGCCGCAGAAATCGTCAGCCTCGTATCTCTCATCCATGAACTGCCTTATGCCGAGCCTTTTCAGCACATCCTGACAAAGCCCGAACTGTTCTCCGAGCGGCTGCAGGGTCTCGCCCCTGTTTGCCTTATAATCGGGATACAGCTCGCGCCTGAACGTGTTGCGGCTCATGTCCCATGCCACCGCGATATACGCGGGCTTCTGGTTCTTCATTATGGTCATCAGAGAACGCACGAAACCGAAGACCGCATTTGTGTATACGCCCTTCGATGTCTGCATTATCTTATAAAAATATTTGGCTTTTTCCTCGTCCGTCTTCGCGAACATCACCTCCGCGGGAAGGTTCCCGAAGAACTGTGTCGTAAGGAGACTCGAGCCGTCTATGATCAATAGGTATTTGTCCAAAACTGCCCCCGTGTAATGACTATTTTTACATTTTTACGCATAGTCATACATTGTTATTATATCATTTCGGGTATTACAATGCAATGCCGAGCTTATCTTGCCGCTTTTCTCCTGATCACAGCCACCGGGATCACCGCGATCGAGGCAACGATAGCCGCAGCGGCGTAGAGGCTGAAGGGAGGCACGAAATCGCTCCCGTTGATGCCCATCGCGTCGAGGCCGAGTATCAGAGAGATAATGGGTCCGATGATCATGGGGATCAGCACGGTAAAGCACATTCTGACGCCCTGTACCCTGCCTTCGCTGCCCGCGGGGATATTATCCTGGAAATTCGCGTTGAGCGCCGCAAGGAGCGAGAGCAGTCCGCCCATCATCACAATGCCTCCGGCATACAGCAGGAGGTTCCGCGCCGCGCCCGAAACGTACTGTATGCAGTAGAACGAGAGGATGCCGGTAACTGTCATGAGAAGTACGGGGAAATAAAATCTCCTGCGCCCGTATTTGTCATACATGAATCCGAAAATGCCGGTAACAACCGCGCTTCCGAGTATGATCACCGCCATCGGGATCACGAAGCCGTCACCGAGGCCCAAAGTGATGATCAGGAAATTGATCAGATACGAATAGAATGTCTGCTGCGCGGTTCCGATAAGGCATGCGGCTATGAGGGTCACATACATCATCCTGTTGCCGCGGATCGTCTCGCGCCTGAAACCGTAGAAGGTATCACCGAGCGTATCTTTAGCGCCTGCTTTTACGGCGCTCAGTCCTTTCGCGTCCTTCATGACGAAAAGCGCGATGATGCCCGAGATCAGCGGGATGAGCCCGATAACAACAAAAAATGCCGCATTGCTCTCGTTTGCCGAATCGTACAGACCGCCGAGTCCCACGAACACGATGACCACCGCTATGACGGGAAGGATCGAGAGGATGCCGTTTAACTTTCCCCTGTTCGTATCGTCCGTGTTGTCGGCCACCCATGCGTTGAAAGCGGCGTCGTTCGAGGTCGAGCCCGCGAACGTCATGATGCAGTCAAACAGTATGATGAGCACCGCCACCATGAATACCGAACCCGACGAAACCTTCATCGGGAGCAGCGCGAAGAGCATGATCGTAATGCCCCAGAATATATATCCGAAAGCTATGAAAGGCTTTCTCTTGCCCGCTCTGTCGGACCATGCGCCGGCAAAGACCGTCGTCGCTGTAGCCGCGACCGCCGAGAGGATGACCATCAGCGTCGTGACCCAGTAAGACATGTCGCTCCTGCCGGAATTGGCGAAAACATCCTGCGCGAAGGTCGCGAAGTACATGTTTTCGACGATCCACGCGATCTGTCCGATCAGTCCGAAGAATATCGCGTTGAACCACACTTTTCCGCCCAGAGGCGTAGCCTGTACACTGTTTGTGTTTTTTTCCATTTCCCCAACCCCTTTTACGTTTTTCTGCGGAATTTTCTGCCCGAAAAAATACAGAGTATCCCCATAGAAGATTATAGTCCTGAATTGTTGATTTTCAATATATATTCAAGTACAATCAAACTGAGAGAATATGTTTGGGGAGGTGATTCTTATGGTCATGGGCGAAGCCGATGAGACCGTCTATCTTCGATTTCTTGACACTTCCTCTAACGATGACTTAAGAACACTTTTCGAACGCTACCGCGATCCCCTTACACTGTTTATCTTCGGTTTCCTTCACAATATGGAAGACGCCGAAGAACTGATGCTCGACGCATTTGCGGTCATTGCTTCCGGAACGAACGTGTTCTCCGGGAAGAGCAGCTTTAAGACCTGGCTCTTTGCGATCGGGCGCAATCTTGCTTACAAAAAGCTTCGCAGGAATCATTTCTTCTTTGTTCCCCTCGAGGAAGAGCTGACGGCCGATTCGGGCCGTCCCGACGAGGAGCTCTTAAAAGACGAGCGTTCAAAGATGCTCTACGAAGCCCTCGGCACGATCAATCCCGAATACAGACAGGCGCTTCATCTGACGTACTTCGAAGGTATGTCCGCCGATGAAGTCGCGGACGTACTGAAAAAGAACCGCAAGCAGGTCTACAACCTGATCTCCCGCGGAAAGGAATCACTCAGAAGCAAGCTCATCGAAATGGGCTTTGAAGAATAACGGGCCTGCCCGTGAAAGGACTCGAAATGACTTTTTTGTTTCTGCACTGTCCCCCCATCGTCGGCTATATATTACTCGGAGCGCTGGCTTTCGCCTTCGGGGTTCTTGTTACGCTCCTTTGCATACGTATTCGCGATCTGAGAGAGGAAAAGAAGCATGAATAACGAAATGCTGCGAACGGCAATGGATATCTTCATGATCCTGGTGCTCGGCTATCTGGTTGCCAGGGTCCTCAGATACATCTCAAAAACCCACGCGAAGGTGGGTATACTCTATTTTGCCTACGGCCTGATGTGCCTTTTCTTCAACTATCTGTACTGGATGGTACACGGGCTCCTCTTCTCCGATTACCGCTTCCCTTTCGGACCCAACGAGATAAGCGAGATCGGTTTTTTCCTGCTTTTTGCATCGTCGCTTGCATTCATCTTTAAAGATATCAGACGGAAGACGCGCCTCGAATTTGTTCTCGCGCTCATCTATACTCTGATCTCCATCGCCCTGTGGATAGGATGGAGCGGTGAATGGGTAAAAGATATCGTTACAGGCATACCCTTCGGATATCTCTGCTATCAGGCCGCCCGTTCGGTCAGACTCTCCGGAGCTTTCAAAAGGATCGAGTGGATTTTCTTTACTGTATTCGTGTTCGGGATCGCTTTCGTCCAGTGCGTGATCTTCGTTACTCCCGAGCCTCTGTATACCATACTGGATATCAGCTGCTACGTTCTTTTGTTCGCCATGCTTGCTGCTCTCATATGCAACGCCTTCATAAGGACCGTGCGGGTAAAAACGGTAAAAACAGCCTCCGCTGCGGCCGCGATGTCGGGCGTATGCCTGGCGTGGTCGCTGATCTCCATGTATATGAGCCTGGAGCCTATGTACTTTTTCGCTCAGGTAGGCAGCGCCGTCTCGCTGATCCTGCTCACCGAATCGTATCTGCTCCATACCTCGCTTAACGACGCCGGAACAGTCCCGGCCGGGAAGGAGGCTGCGGCATGATCTATTCCGAGAATATACTTATCTGCATAGAAATACCGCTGCTCATCTCGCTGCTCTTCATTGACCGGGCTTCGCGCAGATTCGTAGGATCCTTTATCGCCGGCATGATCGTATGCCTGCTCTCCGCTTATATCACCGCCTTTTTGAGCCGGGTTTCCGGACTCGACTCGCAGAGCGCCTCAATGTACTACTCACCTGTGGTGGAAGAAACTATGAAGATGCTTCCGCTGCTCTTCTACATGTTCGTCTTTTATCCGAAGGACAGACGGCTCTTCATCTGCGGCACCGGTATCGGTCTGGGCTTCGCGACTTTTGAGAACTGCTGCTACATGCTTTCGTCGGGATCGGAGGATTTCACTTACATACTGATCCGCGGCATGGCGGTCGGCGTACTTCATCTGGTATGCGCGCTCGCGCTCGTGATCATTTTGACCGACGCCCGCAAACATCACGTGCTCTCTGTGGCCGGAGTATTCGGAGCGCTCTCGCTCTCGGTTACGCTTCACGGCCTGTATAATCTTCTGGTGTCCGAGCCGGGCATCAGTTCATACATCGGATACATCCTGCCCGCTGCGGCTTCCGCAGCCCTCTACATTCCGGGCCGGCGCAGGATCATGGCAGACGGCGGCGACGGTAAAAAAGACGCCGCTGCCGGGACAAAATAAAGTAAAATAAAAATTTTTTAAAAGCGGTGAGTAATATATCTCCGAAACGGTACTAATGGGTGAAAACGTATTTCGGGGGATGCGAATAATTGGGAAGGAGGAAGCTTTATATGAAGTATGATACCGATAGCGCATTAAATGAAATAACGCGTCGTAAGGATGTGCTTATTTACAACAAAAAGCGCAGGAAGATCACCGAACTTGCAGTCGCTGCCGGCATTTGCGCGGTACTGCTCGTATTGTCGTTCATGAATATGAACGAGCTTGTCGGCGTCGAAGGTATCCATTCTGTATACGGCTCCTTCCTGCTTTCGGATTCCGTGGGCGGATATATACTGGTCGGCGTGCTCTGTTTTGCAGCCGCAGTAGTCATCACTCTGCTCTGCCTCCGCAAGAACGGTCAGAAAGACCGCAAGCTGCCCGGCGACGAACAGGACAGCACGCTCTGAGCTTCGGGGGCTATTACTTACGCCAGCTACTTTTATTCTATATCTAGGACAGGGGTACATGTCATCAGCGGCATGTACCCTTGTTCTAGTCCTTGCTTTAACACCTGTTAAATCATTATTGACGATTATCCGCCATATTGCTATTCTTAATATGACATCCGTTGTTTACACGCTTAAAACCGGGTGTTTTCGAGCAACTTAGAAACGGAGGCAGGCATGAGACAGCATTATCTTACCGTAGTTAAGGATAACGATATAAGGGTTGAGCAGGCGATAAACCGGCAGGTATCCGAAGAGGGTTCGCCTTATTTCGGCGGCTTTCGCGATCAGTTCGACCTCATCGAGGCAAAGTTCGCGATCTATCAGACCATGCTAATGATCACCGCCTATGTAACGCCCGAGAGCCGGTTTAACGACTCTGCCGCCCTGTACGAACGGATCCTTGCCGGCTTTGATTTCATAAAGAGCGTGCAGCATGAGGACGGTTCCTTTGACTTTAACGACTGTAATTTCCATTCCGCCCCCGACACTTCCTTCTGCATAAAGCGCATGCTGCCCGTATACTGCCTGCTCGAGAGGGATTTTTCGGACAGAGCCGATATCGCGCACATCCTCGCGATCATGAAACCGGTCATACTCAATGCGGCCGAGTCCGTAAAACACGGCGGTTTTCACACTCCGAACCACCGCTGGGCCATAGCTTCGGCGCTATGTATGTGCACTAAGGTGTTCGGCGATCCCTCATTCGCAGAGTCTGCCCAAAGGTATCTCGACGAAGGCATCGACTGCAACGAAGACGGCGAGTACACCGAGCGTTCCGCAGGCAATTACAACCGCGTCACCAACAATGCCCTGATCATGCTCGCAGCCGCCACAGGCGACGATACCTACTGTGAATACGTCATCCGCAACCTTCGTATGATGCTCACCTACATCGAACCCGACGGCAGCATCTTCACCAACAATTCCACGCGCCAGGACCGCGGTAAGGTCTACTATCCGACCGACTATTATTTTGAATATCTCTATATCGGGCACAGGTTCGGCATCCCCGCGTTTCTCGACGCGGCAAACTATATCTTCGCGCTCTGCGACCGGCTGGGGATCCCGCATCAGGACTGCGTGTGCGAATTCATGCTGCTGCCGGAGCTTATCGATCTTGAGCACGACGGCTGCGGCATTCCTTCCGAATACCGCCGTTTCTACACCGACTCAAACATCATCCGCGCGCGCTCGGGACGTTTTTCATATTCGGTCATCAGCGGCTGTTCGAGCTTCCTGTATTTCAGATCCGGGTCGCTCACCTGCGGTTTTAAGCTCGGAGCGAGCTTTTTTGAGCACAGGGCGTTCGTTCCCGAAAAGCTTGAGGCGCTGCGCCCCGACGGGACTCATGCCGACAGGGCTTATATCGATTCCGGCGCTCCCGTGGTATTCAGGCTATATCAGAAAATGGAGGGCCGCTACAATCTCCCGTTTTCCGAAAAGCCCGCGACCTCTGACTGGCACAAAATGGACCATTCAAAGAGAGGCACCGTCCCCGGCACCGATATGATCTTTGA
>CAMZAI010000069.1 GCA_947304065.1 uncultured Clostridia bacterium
AACTGCTGTGTCTGGTAATACTGTTCATTCGCGAAATAGTCGTTCGTGGTCTGCCATTTGCGGGCGTAGGTGTAGGAACCTCCCCACATTCCTGCGGTATCGATGCGGTACATGCTGTTGCCCCAGGCCCAGTCGAAGTCCCATACGGGGCCGAAGACTATCTTTGAATCGATGTCCTTGTACATGAAGAAGCTGTTCTTCATGCAGTCCCAGTTGTCGGAAAACTCGCAGACCAGCATATTGTTGATGACCGAGTCGATATCGACAAAATCCGTATAGTGCATGCCGTCGTAAGCGGGTGCGGAGAATTCGGCGGGAACATGGAAGGCGCCGGAGCGCTTGCCGCTGCTGCGGCTGTACCGGCCTTCGTCCGAATTCCGGTAGTGCGTGTCCGCCTCCCTGTATACAAAATCGGTGGAATGCATCGCGTATTCCATGGCCTGGACATATTCGCGAAGGTAGCTTTCGAGTGCATCAAAATCCGATTCAGAATAATCGGGAGAGGTAATGTAGAGCGGGAGTTTGTATGCGGTCTTCAGGTCTGCGCTGCCGTTGTGGTAAAAATCCATCTCGATCAGCGCTCCGCCGGTTGCGGAAGGCACATCGGAGAAATCGTAGTATTCGGCCAGATCGACCTTCCAGTAATCCCTTCCCGCGAGATTTCTCACCGTGGTCAGATAATAGGTTTTGTCGTTGTCTGCCGCCCAGGCGTAATCCTTTTTGAGATCGTCGCGGATCCCCGCGCGGGCCTCTGCCTCCTGCTCTTTTGTAAATATCCCTTTTTCAAGGAAAGCGTCGGTTACGGCGTCGGCCACGTCTTCTGCAAGATCCGACCAGTCGTAAATGTCCACGCGGGTTTTGCCGATGCGTACATGCTCGCAGAGTTCGTACACGCCCTTATAGGTGCCGTTGTAGTAAAGCTCGACGAGCCTTGAGGACATGCTGTCGAGCCCCAGGCGTGCCGCAAGCGTCTGCAGCGAAAGATTGCGGATGTTCGTGAGGTCGATCGCGTTGGCCAGGAGCACCCAGTGCCTGCTGCTTCCCATGCCGAGAAGATCGGATTTTTCACCGAGTTTGAGCCTGAAAGGTTTTTTTGAAAGAGAGGCGGTGGAATTGCCGCGCACATGAATATATGCGGTGCCGGAATAGAGCTCTTCCGAGGGGTGACCGGGAGCCGTAAGCTCCATTGTTATCTCAACATAGTCGTCTCGCACATCGTTGTATGAAGTGTCGGAGGTAATATTGATGACCGGAAGCTCTGCCGTTTCGGCGTGAGCCTTTATATTTTCACGGAACGTAAGCACGGCAAAAAGGAAAGCAATTAAAAAGATTGCTCTCCGAACGTTCATATATCCCGGAAATGTGCGGTTTTTCATAGATGCGCAGTCGTTCTCCCTTTGATACTTTTGCCATTATACTACTTTTTGGGAAAGTTCGAAAGGTTTGCTATTATTGCCAAAAGAGTTTAGAATAATAACCTGTCGGAAGTATGAAAAACAGATCGGAAAGGTATTGAGATGAATACGGAAAGCATAAAGAAAAAGAGAAATAATGCGGTAAAGGCCCTCATCGCCGCGGCAGTGGCCTTGCTCCTCTGCGCCTGCTCTGGCGGCGGCAACAAAGAGACCGTAAAGGACATACACACCCAGACTCAGCTGAATTACCTAAATGACGCCTACACGAACTTTACAAAGTATGCGAAAGGCACCGAAGAACTGAGTATCCCGCAGCCTGTGGGGCTGAAGTTCAAGGGCGTTTCTGCGCCTTATACCGTCTATATCTCTGAGAACGAAGACATGAGCGGTGCGCGGGAATACGCGTCGGATACTGAGACTGCAAATATCTATAATCTCAAGATCGATACGAAATACTATGTCCGGGCAGCTTCGGGCGATAAAAAGACCGATGTCACCTCATTCAGCACGGCCGATACCGCGCCGCGCAACCTCTATATCGACGGCGTGACCAACGCAAGGGATGTCGGCGGATGGAAGACTGCTTCGGGAGGAAGAGTAAAGCAGGGCGTCATGTTCAGGTCGGGGAAGTTCAATGCGGATGAATCGACTGATAAAGTCATTACCGATAAGGGGCTCGACGCCGTAAAAGAGCTCGGGATAAAGACAGAGATAGACCTTCGGACGACCGATGACGGTGAGAGCGGAAATCTCACCGAAAGTCCGCTCGGAAGCGATGTAAGATATGTTTCGGTACCGCTGGTTTCGGGCGGAAATATCATATTGCTCAACAAAGACAAGCTTAAGGATCTGTTCGCCGTGCTCGGTAAAGAAGAGAATTACCCGCTCGTGTTCCACTGCAGCATAGGGACCGACCGCACGGGAATGGTCGCGTTCCTGATAAACGGTCTGCTCGGCGTGTCCGAAGAAGACCTGTTCCGTGATTTCCTGTTCTCGAATTTCGGGTACATCGGGAGTATGCGCACACAGTCGATAATACAGACCTACATGGATACCGTGGATCTTGCGGGCGGGGCAACGCTGTCCGAGAAGATTGAGAACTACCTGGTATCGGTCGGCGTAGCGGCGGAAGATATCGCTGTGGTACGCCGTATGATGACCGACTAAATAAGACATTAAACAAAAGAGCCCTGCTGCGGAGAAGCGGGGGTGAGCACCATATCTGTAAGTGCATAGGGCAGCAGTGTTTCGGGCGCGATGTCGGGACGGATCCATTCGTCTATCTTGTCCTCGGGAAGGATCAGGGGCATGCGGTCATGGATGCGCGCCACATTTTCGCCGGGCTCCCGCGTGATCACCGCAAATACGGGCAGATCGCGCTCAAAGGTGTACAGGCCGCACAGCCAGGTATGGTCGCAGCCTGCGGGGCGGATGCTGAATTTGTCGCCGGTTTTGGTCTTGCCGTCGCCGGCGGGTATATGCTCCCATTCAAAATACCACGAAGCCGGCACTATGCAGCGCCTGCGCTGCCAGGCTTCGCGAAACATCGGCTTTGTCGCGGCGGTCTCGACTCTTGCGTTGACCACCGCGTTTTTGCTGTTCGGCATCGAAAATCCCCATTTCATCGGAAATGCGGACCGGTCACCGCTCCTGTTGGAAGCGATGACCGGTACAATGTCGGTAGGGCGCACTTCTCCCTCCGAAATGAGAGAGCGGCCCGATTCTTTTTCAAATTTTTCGCGCAGGGACGAAGCGAGCGTCTTCTGCAGGATCGCTTCAAGAGCGGGATCCTTGCTGCCTATATAGTATCTGTAACACATCTTATCTGCTCCGTGCTGATGATACGAGAGTGCCGTTTTTGGTCTTCTCGATAAGCTCCTCAATCGGGAGAGGCTTTGAGTAGAAAAAGCCCTGGAAGCTGTTGACTCCGTAATTGCGGATGATATTTCTCATGCCGTAAGTCTCGATGCCTTCCACGCATACGCCGGCGCCGAAGGTGCGGGCCAAATCCGTAAAGCTGTTCAGCAGGCGTCTCTCCCGCTCATCCTCTTCAATGTTCTGAACAAAGCTCCTGTCGATCTTTATGACGTCGAAAGGAAGGTTCTTGATCAGACCGACCGATGAATAACCGGTTCCGAAATCGTCAAGCGCGATATGCACGCCGCCGGCACGGAGGGAAACGATAACGTTCCGCAAAAGGTCCATGTCGAGGAGGCGGCAGCGCTCCGTGATCTCGAGGCAGAGCTGCTTCGGAGGGAAGCCGGTCTTGACGATGATGTTCCTGACCGTATTGGCAAAGTCTGATTTTTCAAGCTGTGCGTAGGACAGATTGATATTGACCATCAGCTTGGGGAAATAGTTCATAAGCTTGCGCGCGTCCTGCATGGCCGTCTCGAGGATCCATTCTCCCAGAGCAGGGAAAAGAGGGTCCTTTTCGAGGAAAGGAATGAACATGTCCGGCGGAACGTTGCCGTATTCGTCATCCTTCCAGCGGAGAAGGGCTTCGACGCCAATCAGCTGCTCTGTTCCCGCATCCACCACGGGCTGGTATACGAGATAGAAGCCGTGGTTGTCCTTTGCGATCGATTCGCGGATGGCGTGAAGCTTCGCGAGTCTTTTTCTGTTGGCCTCGGTCAGTTCGCTGCGGAACGTGACAAGGTCGCCGTGTTTATTGAGTTTTGATTCTTCGTATGCGAAATTCAGACAGGAGTACACGGTCTGGTAGTCCACGTTAAAGTCTGTCAGAGAGAGCATACCCGCGTTCAGTTCGACTATGATCTCAAAATCGTCGACCTTAACGCCCTGACGGAAATGCGCGCGGACATCCTCGTAGGATTCCGCCAGTTCCTGCTCGTTCTGCAGTGTGGAAATGATGGCAAAGCGCGATCCGTCCAGACGGTATGTGCCGCCTCTGTTCGATACATTCTCCATGAGATAACGTCCGAACTGCTGAAGGATCTTGTTGCCGACCTGATATCCGTATACTTCGTTGATCTCGGTCAACTTGCTGATACCGGCCAGGCCTATGCGGATCGGCGTTTTGTTGCGTATATGGCGCTCGAGATCGGCAAAGAAACCGTACTGGCTGCGCAGGCCGGTCAGAGTGTCGATATGACTGCGCCGGCTGTGATTGCGGATGGCGCCGCCGAAATATACGGGATTGCCGTCCTGATCGGGCAATACGAGCCCGCGGCAGGTACAGATATCATATTCGCCGTCGGGCCGCCGGACGCGGTAAAGCATATCGTGCCCGGCCATCGCTCCGGTGAATACGGCCTCCACTCCCTTGTGGTATGTAGGCCTGTCTTCGGGATGAACATATTCTTCCCAGATGTCTCCCGCACCGTACATATATTCGGAAGGAAGGTTGAAAGCTTCAACCAGTTCCTTTGACCAGCGTGAATAGTCGTAACGCATGTCACACAGGAATACGTAAGTATCTTCAGCTACGACGGAAAGCGCCTCGAACAGAGAGTCGAGCTGCTTTGCGGCTTCTTCCGTGATCTTTTTCCGGTCCATCCTTTGACCTCCTAACGATATAGTTTTCTGTAGTCTCTCGGTGAGTATCCGGTGATGTCGCGAAAGACCTTATTGAAGGTGGTCGTCGACTGAAAACCGGATAAAAAGGCACATTCGGTGATCGAAAGGCGCTCGTCGAGCAAAAGCGACGCGACCTTCTTTACCCTGATCCTTGCCAGATAAGTGGGGAAGGATATGTGCATGTATTGTTTAAAAAGCTTCGAAAAGTAGAAGTTGCTGAGACCCAGATGCTTTGCAACCTCTGCCTGTTTTAAATCTTCGGATGAATTCTCGATGATATAGCTGCAGGCGGTATGTATGTAATTCCAGCCGGAGCCGGATCTGTCTCCTGCGGCCGAGTCCTTTTTGGCCAGGGACATGACATGCTCTCCCACTTTTAAGAGTATGTCATATATACACAGTTTACATCTTGTTTCTGAAAGTGCATCGGAAGAATCATAGATTTTCTTTATATCCCAAATTTTGGCTTTTATGAAATCCGTGAGTTCGGGGTGATCTTTGGCATATATTGCCCTGCATTCGTAGAGGAATCGGGAGATCGAGACCAGGTCGAGATTGTTCTCGATGATCACCGACGGGAACTGGATGAAAAGCGCTCCGCCGCGCGGTATCTTCACGGTTTCGTGGATCTGCTGCGGCCATACCAAAAGGACATCCCCTGCGTTCAGTTCATAGAGGGTGTCGCTTACGCGGTATTGGCATCCGTCCTTTAGTATCAGCGTGAATTCCGCTGCGTTGTGCCAGTGCAGGGGAAAGGACTCGGGAATTTCCGAACCGGTCACGGAAATGGTTGAAAGCGGATGAAAATGTATACGTTCTTTGACTGCTCTTTCCATACCCACATTATAACAAAAAACGGGCAAAAAAAGTCAATAAAAAAATATAAATATTCGCCGGCGGATTATAAAATGGTACTCCAAAAAACTTAAGCCCTTGCATTACGGAACACAGAGTGCTATCATCTTACCTAAGGTTTGGGAAGGTATTCTTTTGTTCTGTGGTGTTCGGGGTTAAAAAGGACAAAAGGAGAGTAGTGTTTTATGAAGATCAAGTGGACAAACAGATTCAGCGGCGAGCAGGGTTATGTCAGAGAGATCAAGCCTGACCATTTCATCAACACCTACGACAAAGCGGAAAGCGAGAATTTCAAGAGTAGGCGTGAGGCGGAGAAAGCTGTTGCACAGCTTTGCGACTGCGGTGAAGGCGTTAACAACGAGTTTGAGATCGTGACAAACAAAGACTGATAATTGCTGTAAAATGTGAGAGGATACGGCTCCGGATGGGGACGTATCCTCTTTTTTGTGCGATAAGCGAATGCCCTCAGCCGGCGAAGCCGTGCCGGACGGTGAAGGCACGATGCAAGCCGAAGGCTTGGGATCGGGCCTTTACGGACGGCAGGAGCACGAAGTGCGTGCTGAGGGCTGAGTGAACGTTCATCGAGCGGACTTGTACGCGAGATGTCCTTAAAAAATCGGCAAACCCCTGTTTTTTCCCTTGAATATGGATACAATAAGATATATAATCACCCGAAGTATAAATATTAATAAGAACTGTTTACTGCGCAAAGGCAAGCAGAATTCGGCGGAGCCGAAACTGCGGGTGCCTGGAGCGAAGCGGAAGGAGGCTTTAATATGCAGTTACTTACTTTAATACTTAAGAACGATACTAAGCTTGACGAGATACTGAAGAATCTTGCTGAAGAGGGCGTTCGGGGAGGAACGATCCTCGAAGGACGCGGAATGGGCGAACAGCTCGCGAACATGGAAGATTTACCGATGTTCGGCATGCTGCGCCATCTGCTGAAGGATGAGGAGACGCCCAACTGCAAGGTTGTGCTGTTCGTATTGAAGGACGAGCAGATCGTTCACGCGCGCACAACCATTAAAAAACTGATCAACCTGAAGGAGCCCAATTCCGGCATTATGTTTGAGATCCCGATCACTTATGTTTCGGGACTCAGCGAAGCGGATTAAAAGAGAGGTGTAAAAATGTTGCCTGATCTTAATCTTAATATACTGACCTTTCTCTCGATAGCGATAATATTCGCGCTGCTCTCGAGCAAGGTCATGAAGCTTGTAAAGCTGCCGAATGTCACCGGTTATCTGATAATCGGTCTGCTCCTGGGGCCTTTCTGCCTCAATCTGATCCCTGCGGATGCAGTTGACACGCTGAGTTTCATACCGACCGTGGCGCTGGGCTTTATAGCATTCTCGATCGGTGCCGAATTCAGACTGAGCTACCTGAAAAAAGTCGGAAAGACTCCCGTAGTGATCGCGATCTGCGAATCGCTCGGAGCAGTACTTGTGGTGGATCTTGCGCTGATCCTCACAGGCAATAGCGTTCCGTTCTCACTCTGCCTCGGCGCTATCGCCGCAGCTACCGCTCCCGCGGCCACGCTGATGGTCGTAAAGCAGTACAAGGCAAAGGGCGAGCTCACCGAAACGCTTCTGGCCGTTGTGGCGATAGATGACGCCACCGCGCTCATGTTCTTCGGAATCTCCGTAGCGATCGCGCAGAGCATCGAGACAGGCGGAGCGGGTTCGATCCTTGTGACGATCCTTAAGCCTATAGGAGAAATATTAGGTTCACTCCTGCTCGGAGCAGTATTCGGAGTACTGTTCAGATTCCTTGTAAAATGGTTCACCGGACGCGGGAACCGTCTTTCGGTCACCTACGCGATGGTGTTCGCGTGCATCGGCATTTCGGAGCTGCTCGGACTTTCCGCGCTGCTTGCCTGCATGATCCTCGGCGCCGTTCTCGTAAATACCTCGAATGTCAGCGATAAGATATTCGAACAGGCCGACCGTATGACGCCTCCGCTGTTCATGATGTTCTTCTTCCTTTCGGGAGCGGGACTCGACATTACGCTGATCCCGCAGGTCGGCGTGATCGGAATAATTTACGTGCTCTTCAGGGTTGCGGGTAAGGTCGGAGGTGCCGCGATCGGCGGAAAGCTCTGCCATGCTCCCGCGAAGATACAGAAATATCTGGGATTCACGCTCGTGCCTCAGGCCGGCGTGGCGATCGGTCTTGCGACGACTGCGCTCAAGATCGTTCCCGACCACGGACCGCAGATCAAGACCATTATCCTCTGCGGCACCGTTATCTACGAACTGACCGGTCCCGTTATCACGAAGCTCGCCCTGAAGGCGGCGGGTGAGATCGAGGACGCGAATCTTGGGAAAAGCCCTGCGGCAAAGGCGTGATTTGTGCTTGCTTTTGGTTTTTCGTTTTATTAAAATTGATTGCAGGGGGATTTATGTTGAAAAAACCTGATCTTAAAAGGCTGTGCCTGTGTGCCGCGGCGGTAATCGTGATGACCGCGTTTTCGGCATGCACGCATAAGACCAAAGACCCTGCGGACGATGCGACGGCGACGCCGACGCAGCAGACGGCGAACATTTCCGCGACGCCTGCCGGTTCGGCCGGGAGCGCGACGCCGACTCCCGCGGATGATACGCCCACTCCGACTCCGGTTGAGACACCGGCGCCCACGGAAGAGCCGCTTCCCACACTGATGGAGACGGATCCCGATGACGATGATTCATCCTCTGTCGCCGGAAGCGATCTGAAGCCCACCCCGGGCCCCGGCGATGAGCCTGCGACCCCGACGCCCACTAAGGCGCCTGCGGACGGTGCCGAAACGGACGCGCAGCGTTCTTCGGACTGGCAGGAGACATTTCTGGTATGGATCCCCGAGTTTACGGGCGGTATGTATCACGGATACGAGGCAGAAGAGACATTTGACAGAGCGAGCTTTGCCGGAGTCGATTCCGATGAGGTGCTCGCATACATAACAGAACTCGAAGAGGCCGGTTTTACTGTTGCAGCGAAGAGCGACGCGCATGCTTCACGCATTGCCTATTCGGCGATGAACGCGGACAACTGGGCGGTTGAGGTCGATTACGGCGAGGGTTTCTTAAAAGTCGGTTCGGGTTATTATCCCGATGCTTCGGGAACTGCGGAGCGGCTGGAGCATATCTGGACGGTTACAGCGCTTGCGGAGCTTCCGAGGTTTGAGAGCGGGAACTTTGCTTCCGACGGCGAGAGTTCGGACGGCAGCGCGCATCACGCGATATTCGAGGATGTTACCGAGGACGACGTAAGGGCGTATATGCTGCTTGTTGCACAGGCGGGCTACACAGTGGACGCGGACGAGGGCGACTCGGACGGATTTATCTGGTATTCGGCGGAGAACGCCGACGGCGGGTTCTGCGATTTGACATATTATGACGGAATATTAAAGATCGAAGGCGGAAGATAATGGATGCACTGAAGGTCTATATTGTGGATACGCACGACGAGAGCTTTGCGGAAAACCGCGAGGCTCTGGCTCGTATGCTCTCCCCTTACCGCAGGGCGAAGCTTGAGCGCTTTGCTTCGGGCGGATCGGAGGCGGCGTCGGAGCGCAGGATCAACAATTACGACCTTTGTCTGGCAGCAGGTCTCGTGACCGATATCGGCCTCAAGGACTACGGACTTCGCGAGAAGGACATGAAGTACGGGACCGCGGCGGGCGGTAAGCCTATATTCTTAAATCATCCGGAGATACGGTTCAATATTTCCCATGCGGGACATTTCGCCGTTGCGGCTTTTTCGGACGAATACGAGCCGGGCATCGATATAGAGGACTGCAGAAGGATCAGCAACCGCATCATCTTCAGCATCTTCGGTGAGGAAGAGCGAAAGCTCATCATGGAAGCTCCCGATGAGGAGACGAGGATGCGTATGTTCGGGCGTATCTGGACGGTCCGCGAGGCTTTTGTAAAAGCTACGGGACTCGGACTTGCGACGCCGAGAGACGCTTACTGCACGGTCATGAAGGAGGGCAGGCTGGCGATCAGCCAGAGAGTCTGCGAGGGCGAGTTCGGAACCAGGGAACTCACGCCCATCGGGGATTACTGCATTTCGGTAGTGGCCGGCAAAAACATACATTTTGAAAGACAGGCAAGAGGTTAAAGGACATGAAAAAGGTTATTACTTACGGAACTTACGATCTGCTCCACGTGGGTCACATCAATCTTCTCCGCCGCGCGAAGGAGCTCGGCGACTATCTGATCGTGGTGGTATCTTCGGACGAATTCAACGCGATAAAGGGCAAAAAAGCTTACTACAGCTTTGAGGACCGCAAAAAGATCCTTGAGGCTGTTAAATATGTGGATGAGGTTTTGCCTGAGTACACATGGGAGCAGAAGATCGACGACGTTGTGAAGAACAATGTCGATGTTTTCGTTATGGGCGATGACTGGGCTGGAAAGTTTGATTTCCTCAAGGACTACTGCGAGGTTGTTTATCTGCCCAGGACAGAGGGCATTTCAACAAGTAAGATCAAAGAGGATCTCGGGCTGACAGGCTCGAAGGAAGATTAAGATTACGCGCGGATCGGGGTAGGGAAAGACTTAGAGAAAGGGAGAATGATTATGCAGGACATAACCAAAGAAAAGATTCCGTTTGTGACCAAAGAAATGGTCGAAGAGATCGAAAAAAAGTACCCCACGCCTTTCCATATCTATGACGAAAAAGGCATCAGGGAGAACGCGCGCAAGCTCAAAGAGGCGTTTGCCTGGAATAAGGGCTTTAAGGAGTTCTTTGCAGTTAAGGCTACTCCGAATCCCTTCATCATTCAGATACTGAAGGAAGAGGGCTGCGGCGTGGACTGCGCATCGATACAGGAGCTGTATCTGGCCGAGGCAGTGGGACTTAAAGAGGGCGACATCATGTTCTCCTCGAACGAGACTCCCGCGGGCGAATTCACGAAGGCCAGAGAGCTCGGAGCCTATATCAATCTCGACGATATCACGATGATCGACTTCCTGGACAAGGAGTGCGGCATCCCCGAGACCGTTTTCTGCCGTTTCAATCCCGGCGGATTCTACAATGTTTCTAACGGCATCATGGACAACCCCGGCGATTCGAAGTACGGAATGACGCGCCATCAGATCGCGGACGCTTTCCGCAGGCTCAAGGGCCTCGGCGTAAAGAAGTTCGGTATCCATGCGTTCCTGTGCAGCGGCGCGGTGACCAACGATTACTATCCGATGCTCGCGAAGGATCTGTTCCAGCTCGCGGTTGAGCTGAAGGAAGAGACCGACGCCGACATCTGCTATATCAATCTTTCCGGCGGAGTAGGAGTCCCTTACCGTCCCGGAGTTAAGCCCTGCGACATCATGAAGATAGGCGAGGGCGTGCGCGCGGCATACGAGGAGGTTATCACTCCCGCGGGCATGGAAGTGGCCATTTTCACGGAGCTCGGCCGCTTTATGCTTGCGCCTTACGGCCATCTGATCGTAAAGGCTATCCACGAGAAGCACATTTACAAAGAATATATAGGCGTTAACGCATGCGCGGCGAACCTTATGCGTCCCGCCATGTACGGCGCTTATCACCATATCACGGTTCTGGGCAAGGAGGACGCCGAGCCCGATCACAAATACGACGTGGTCGGCAATCTCTGCGAGAACAACGACAAATTCGCGATCGACCGCGACCTTCCGAGGATCGACATGGGAGATTATCTCTGCATCCACGACACGGGAGCGCACGGCTTCGCGATGGGCTACAACTACAACGGAATGCTCCGTTCCGCAGAACTCCTGCTTAAGGAAGACGGACAGGTTCAGCTGATCCGCCGTGCGGAGACTCCGAAGGATTACTTCGCAACGTTCGATTTCTGCGATGTTATGAAGGGAGCGGGCTACGAGAAATAAGCCCGCGCAGCCCTGAAGGGCGGCAAAGCAACAAATGTTACAAGGGGAACAGTAATGGCAGCACACTATGACGGCAGCGACATAATGGTTTTAAAGGGACTCGAGGCAGTCCGCAAGCGTCCGGGTATGTACATCGGATCGACGGGCAGCCGCGGTCTTCACCATCTCATCTGGGAGATCCTCGATAACGGAATCGACGAGCATCTCGCCGGACACTGCAACCAGATCGAAATAACGCTCTTAAAGGACGGCGGCGTCCGTATCACGGACCACGGACGCGGCGTCCCGACAGACATCCATCCGACCGAACATATCCCCACGGTGCGTGTCGTTTATACGATACTCCACGCGGGCGGTAAGTTCGGTAATTCGGTTTATAAGGTATCCGGAGGTTTGCACGGAGTAGGCGCATCTGTAGTTAACGCGCTTTCTTCGCGCTTTATCGTTGAGGTACGCCGCGACGGCAAGATCTACCGCGACGAGTACCATAACGGCGGAACACCCGTGGTGGAGCTCGTGAACGGCATGATCCCCGTGACCGGCAAGACCACGAAGAGCGATACCGGCACCACCGTTACGTTCTATCCCGATCCGACCATATTTGACACCACAGAGTTCAAGGCCGAGATCATCATCAAGAAGCTCAAGGAGACCGCGTATCTGAACAAGGGTCTCACGCT
>CAMZAI010000070.1 GCA_947304065.1 uncultured Clostridia bacterium
ACCCTCCGACACGGCGATCGGATAGGGGACGTGATTCACGACCGCGTCGTAAATCGCCTTCCACATCAGTTTCAGATCGTTGCGGCCGTTGGCGGGCGCGAGGGGCAGCTCCTCTTCGATCCACGGCGGAACCTTCAATCTCTTCGGAACCACTATGAAGAAGATGGGCATCGAAGTCACCTTCGTTGACAACGACATCACGCCCGAAGAGCTCGATAAGGCCTTCAGGCCCAATACCAAGTGTGTATTCGGCGAGACCATCACCAATCCCACCGTTTCGATCTTCGATATCGAGAAATTCGCGGCAGCCGCGCACAGGCACGGCGTTCCGCTGATCATGGACAATACTTTCGCTACGCCGATCAACTGCAATCCTTTTAAGTTCGGCTGCGACATCGTAACACATTCGACCACTAAGTACATCGACGGACACTCTGTAGGCGTCGGCGGCTGTATCGTGGACAGCGGCAATTTCGACTGGAGTGCGAACGCTGAGAAGTTCCCCGGCCTTACCACTCCCGACGAGAGCTATCACGGCCTGATCTACACCGAGAAATTCGGCAAGGCGGCTTACATCACGAAGGCCACCTCGCAGCTCATGCGCGATTTCGGATCGATCCAGTCACCCCAGAACGCGTTCTATCTTAATGTTTCACTCGAGTCCCTGGCAGTCCGCATGGCGCGCCACTGCTCGAGCGCGAAGAAGATCGCTGCATGGCTTAAGACTCAGGAGAAGGTTGCCTGGGTCAATTACGCAGACCTCGAGGACGATCCGCACCATGCTCTTCAGCAGAAGTACTGCCCGAAGGGAACCTGCGGCGTTATCGCATTCGCGGTAAAGGGCGGAAGACAGACCGCTATCAGATTCATGGATTCCCTGAAGCTCGCATTTATCGATACCCACGTAGCAGATGCCAAGACCGGACTTCTTCATCCCGCCAGCCACACTCACCGTCAGATGACGGACGAGCAGCTTCTTGAAGCCGGCGTCGCACCCGATCTGATCCGCTATTCCGTAGGTCTCGAAGATCCCGACGATCTGATCGCGGACCTTGCGCAGGCGCTTGAGCAGATCTGATATTTACTGACAGTAGAAAACGAGGGGACGGCTCTCCCGGCCCGACGAAACGTCGGCCGGAAGAACCGTCCCCTTTTATATGCCTGCCGGCAGGATTCTCACACAACAGGTTCTCTCCACTCTTTTATGTTCTTCATCGTCTCGAGCAGCGATTCCTTTGTCATCGGAAGCTGCGTAAGATATGTGTTCGGCTTGTTCAGCTCCGCGAGCACTGCGGATGACATCGGGTCTCTCGTGAGCAGGATCACGGGTATCTTATACTGCTCGGTCTTCTCACGCACCCTGCCAAGGATATACGCCGAATTGTCGTAGTCGATGATCATGCATCCCGGCTGGAACTCTTCGATCTCATTGATCGTCTGCATCACGGCCTCACCGCGCCTTACTTCATGATCGTCCTTTAAATATCCGTGGATCAGGGTATACAGGAAATCAAACTCCTCGCATACAAAGACCTTATTGTTCGCATTGGGATCCTTCTCGGGCGGATAGAGCGTCTCCTCGATCCTTTCAAGCAGCACGGGCTTCTGAATGGGCTTGATAACAAAGCCGGCAGCGCCGAGCTTCACGCACTCGCGCACCGTATTGATGCCTGCCATACCGGTCTGGAAGAGGATCGGTATCTCCACGCACGAATCGATGGCCCTGATCTGACGGAACAGTTCCTTACCGTCCATATCCGGCATCGCGATATCGAGAAGAATGATATCCGGGGTCACAAGCTTGAGCTTCGCGAGCGCATCCGCCGCCGAATTCATGGCAAGGACCTTATATTTTGCACCGAGGTACAGCTTCATCAGATCGAGAACTACGGGATCGTCATCTACCACGAGCACCGTTTTCTTCTGCTCCGCGCTCGCCGCGCCCGTAGCCTTTGCAGCCCATCCGAGCACCTCTCCGTTGCCTACCGGAACTACAAAATAATCCGTGAGCTTGTCGCTCTCAAGTCTGTGCCTGTATTCGTTCTCTTTTTCGGGGCTGACGAACAGCAGCACCGGAACATATTTCGAAGCCTGCATGTTCCTGATCCTCATCAGGACCTGCTCTCCGTCCATTCCGGGATTGGTCATATTGAGCGCAATGGCATCCGGACTGATATGTATAATGCTGTTAAAAGCCTGGAGCGGAGAATCTGCCACAGTGACCTCAAACTCGTATCCGTCCATGGACTGTATTCCGGCTTGTACAACCTTGTCATTAATGACCAATAACTGAATCATTACGCCCTCTTCCTTCCTGAATGAGTTTTATAATGTCAGACTCGCGAATTGCTTCGCAATTTCCTCGTTATAAGATGGCTGCAAAACAGCCATCTTATATATTCTATCTCAGCTTTCTGACAATATCAAGTACGCCCGCCCAATCCTGTGCGGCGGCCGCTTCCTTCATCGTTCCGACGGCATGTGCCACAACGGGCGGCAGTTCGAAGAATTCAAGTACTCCGAGCAGATCGTTTATATCCTCGTATCTGGAATCGCCCAGAGCGCTCTCGATCTCCGCGAAGGTATTTAAGTATTCCTCGTCCGCGGCGCTCATGAAGGTCTGCTTCGAATTCTCCTGCGCGGCATTTTCGCCGCTCATCTCGGACTCGTACTCCATGCACTTCCTGAGGTCTTCGGCAAATGCCGCGTACTCCTCAAGGAATGCACCGGTATCGCGCCTGATCGTTTCGATGTCTCCGGTCTTGCCCGCATCCTCGAGCGCTTTGGCCTTGTCCGCAAGCTTCATCGCTCCCACGGTGGCCGCGTTCGATTTCAATGCATGTACCTCGATCGTGTAGCGCGGATAATCCTCGTTGTCAAAGAGTTCTTTGACGGTTTCGAGCTTCTCCTTCGCATACTTGAACACAATGCCGATAACCTCGCGGTATTGCGCGATATCCTCGCCCGCATTCGTCATTCCGATCTCCTGATCGACGTAGTCGGGCAGCTCAAGCACCGCTTTCTCGTTCTTTAATACGCCCTTCATGTCAGAGACATCTCCGGTCTCGCGGTTCTCGGCGTTGATCGTATATGTGCCCTTCGGCAGATATTTCGTGAGCAGGTTCTCGAGGACCTTGATGGGCAGGGGCTTCGATGCATAATCCGTAAAGCCCTCTCCGATCAGCTGGTTCTTCGTTCCCGCGATCGCGTTCGCCGTCAGCGCTATGATCGGCATCTTTGCCATGTAGCTGCTGCCGAGCGCCCTTATCCTCTTCATGGCCTCGACGCCGTCCATCTCGGGCATCATCTGGTCCATGAAAATAATATCGTACTGCTTCCCGGAGGCCATCGAAACGGCCTTCGCTCCGCCGTCCGCAGTATCGGGAATGATCCTGTACTGCTTCAGGTAATTGTTCATCAGTTCAAGGTTGACCCTGTTGTCGTCGACCACAAGGATCTTCGCGTCGGGAGCCGCAAATGTCTTCGAGGAATTATGACTCTCCCTTTCGGCCTTCTCGGCACGCTTTGAAGCCGGCTCAGCCTTGATGATGCGCTGCCGGAGTGTAACGGTGACCGAGGTCCCGACTCCGTATTCACTCGAAATGTCGATGGTGCCTCCCATCATCTCGAGCAGGTTCTTTGAGATGACCAGACCGAGTCCGGTCCCGGGCTTCGTCATCGTACTGCGGATATCAACCTGTTCGAATTCGTTGAACAGCTTGTTCATGTTCTCGGACGCTATTCCGATACCGGTATCGGTGACTGTGACCGTCACCTCCGCGCGTCCGTCCGGCATCCTGCTCCATTCGGCGACGATCTTTACGCTTCCGATGTCGGTGAACTTGACCGCATTGCCCGCGATATTGAGCAATACCTGCTTGATCCTGACCTTATCTCCGTAAAGCACGGAAGGCATATCCTCGGCAACGGAGCTTATGAACTTCAGGCCCTTCTTTTCGGACTGCATCCTGATGATATTTCCGACTTCGGCAAACAGTGCCTCGGGCTCGTACTCTTCTTCCATGATCTCGAGCTTGCCCTGCTCGATCTTGGAGAAGTCAAGGATATCGTTAATGATATGCAGGAGCGAGTTCGAACTGCTCCTGATCTCCTCGGCATACATCCTGCCTTCCTTCGAGAGGCTCTCGCGGGACAGAAGCTCGACATAGCCGACGATCGCGTTCATGGGCGTCCTGATCTCATGCGACATATTCGCAAGGAAGCTGCTCTTCGCCTCGTTCGCTATATCCGCGCTGCGTTTGAGTTCGCGCATCTCGACCATCATCTTGTGCGCGGGAGAAACATCCGTGATCACGAGTCCGTAGCCGAATATCTGTCCGTCCCTGAGGATCGGCACAAATCGTCTCTCAAAATGCTTCCCCTCATGCGTAAATCCGATCACCTCGTCGTAATCGTCGAGCAGGAACGAATATTGGTCGGGAAGCGGGCAGCCCATGCGTCCGCCGATCTCCGAGAACAGCGTCGGCGTGGTGCGGTTCATGTCCATGATCATAAAATCACGGTCAAGTATGATCACCGCATCCGGAAGGCTCTCGATAAGCGTATCGCGGGGACTGTACAGCTTTGTAACGATCGTATCTTCAAGTATCGAAACAAGCAGGAAGAACGCCACAATGCCCATAAAGTACGGCAGCGGCTCTGCCGCGCGCCAGGGCAGGAAGAATTCCGAGATCAGTACGATAACGTACAGTACGGATAAAACAAATATAGCGAACTGGTATCTGATCTTTTGGGGTTCGGGCTCGCGGTCGTCGCGGTTCTGCTTCTCTGCGGACCAGCGAAGGAAAAGGAACGCCGCGTAGAATGTCACCAGCGCATCGACCACTGCGGTAACGACCGCGCCGTACCTGAACTCATACGTGAACATAGCGAATCCGTTTACATTCTCATAATCTGTTATGACAGTAAACCATCCGCGCTCGTAAAAAACCGTAGCTGACAGTGTCGACAACGCGCAGAATGCATAGATCAGTGCCGTAATGACCGTATTGATCCTCTTTCCGGTTATGCGAAAGACCAGGAACAGAAACAGCAGGCAGGGCACCGTATAGCCGATATAGATAAATTTGCTTGCGGTAATGACCGAGCCGATATCCGGTGCGCGGAATCTTAAGAATGCTCCGAAATTGCACAAAAAGAAGCATACAAAGGCCGCGGTCAGAATACCCTGCTCCGAAGACGCTTTGCGGCGGATCAGGTATATCAGTCCGGCGGTAGATATCACCAGAAACAGTATCTGGAATATGTAAGCCACAATCATTGCCATTATCAGTTTACCTCTTCTTTTGGTATGTGCAGAAGGTGTACACCAGATCGTAACAGGTCTGCTCCTCAGACTCCTCGATCAGTTCCCACTCGGGGTCCTCGTCAAGATTCGGAAGGAAGCTGTCGGCCTCATAGGTATAGTCGATCTTTGTGATATAGGCGGTATCGCAGTACGGAAGCAGCTGGGAATAAACGCTCGCGCCTCCGATAACGAATACTTCGTCGGTGTCGGTATCGCCGAGCGCCTTAAACAGCTCGTCGACACTGTGCACCACCTCGGCGTCATGGATCTTGTAGGTCATGTCGCGCGTAAGGATAATATTCCTGCGCTCGCGAAGAGGTCTTCCGGCAGGAAATGTATCAAGCGTCTTACGGCCGAGGACCACGGTCTTTCCGGACGTAAGTCTTTTAAAATTGCGCAGGTCTCCGGGGATGCTCACGAGCAGCGAGCCCTTGTTGCCGATACCCCAGTTGTGGTCTGCGGATGCGATCATTTTCATATTGCGATCCTCCCTGATCTGTAGTTTATCCTTTATGCTAATCTCGCGAACTGCGTTCGCTCGATGTACGTTTGCTCTGCACTCAGCACGCACTTCGTGCTCCTGCTGCCCGCAGATCAGCAATCGAAAGCCTTCGGCTTTCATTTCTGATCTGTCGGTCACCACGGCTCCGCCGGCTGAGTGCTCTCGCTATTCGCTCATATCGCTACCGGTATATTCTTTATCTGCTCGCCGAACTGATAATTGTCCAGACGCACGTCGTCCTTAGTGAAATCGTAGAAGTTCTTCTTCTCGGGGTTGAGCCAGAAGTCGGGCGCAGGGTAAGTCGGTCTCGCGATCAGTTCCTTTATCAGCTCAACATGCCTGTCGTAGATATGGGCGTCCGCTATAACATGAACGAATTCGCCGACCTGCATGTCGCACTCTCTGGCCAGCATGTGCGTGAGCACCGAATACTGCGCGACATTCCATGCGTTCGCCGCAAGGATGTCCTGCGAGCGCTGGTTAAGGATCGAATTAAGGATGAGCTTTCCGCCGTCCTTCGGCTTTGTAACGTTAAAAGTCATGCTGTATGCGCAGGGATAGAGCATCATCTCGGAAAGGTCCGCGTGCACATAGATATTCGTCATGATGCGGCGGCTGAAGGGGTTGTTCTTCAGATCGTAAATGACTCTGTCCACCTGGTCGAACATGCCCTCTTTATACTTATGCTTAACGCTCATCTGGTAGCCGTAAGCCTTGCCTATCGTGCCGTTCTCATCCTGCCACTGGTCCCATACATGAGTGGAAAGATCCGCGACTCTGTTCGACTTTTTCTGCCAGATCCAGAGCATCTCCTCGGTGCAGGACTTGATCGGAACCTTGCGCAGCGTGATCGCCGGGAATTCCTTCGAAAGGTCGTAGCGGTTCACCACGCAGAATTTCTTGATCGTGTACGCGGGCGTTCCGTCCTCCCAGTGAGGCCTTACCTTCTCGTCCTCGGTACTTGTTCCGTTCTCCAGGATGTCTTTGCACATGTTGATAAAACAGGTATCGGCGTAACTCATATAAACCCCTCCCCAGATTATTGTTCGATTTTCTTCTTAAAGCAGCGTCTGCGCTTATGATGTCTCTTGTTGAAATGCTTCAGCAGGTTCTGCATGCTGAAATTGTCCTCAAGGATCAGATTCGTCTCCATGTACTCAAGCTTATCCGCCCTCATCCTCTCGATCAGCATCGCGATCATTATCGCCACAATGCCCTTTGAATTATACTCGGGAAGTACTCCTATAAGCCCCAGATCCATGATCTTCGGGTGCCTCTTGTCGCGAAGGAATCTGTACAGGAAACCGGGCGTGATGTGTCCGTTCGACGAACGCACCGCCTCGGAGATCGAGGGAAATACGATCGCGATCGCAACAGTCCTTCCGTTCCTGTCCATCAGCGCACCGATATCCTGTGGACGGACAATGGACTTGAAATCCTTTATGTAATTGCGAAGGGTCTCCTCATTGAGAGGCACGGTGCCGTAAAGCGGCGAATACGCCTGCTCCACGACTCCGAGGATATCGTAGATGTGATGATCCAGAAGCTCCGACATAGTCTTCGCCTGCCAGAATGTCAGCTCATAGCGCTCCATGAGCTTCTTCGCGAGCGCATAGAGCTTCTCCGGATCGTCGTCCGAACCGTATATCTGGAACTCCAGCCAGTCGGTGTCCTTCGCAAAACCCGAGGCCTCTATCAGCCTCCGATAATACTCGTAATTGTACTGCTCCTCGTAAGTCTGCGGCTCCTCAAAGCCCTCGATCAGCAGTCCCTCGCGCTCGAAATCCGAGAAACCCAGAGGTCCTACGATCTCTGTCATACCGAGCCCTGCGGCCCACTTCTCAAGATACCCCAGAAGCGCTCCGGAAACCTCTTCGTCATCTATCGCATCGAAACGGGTAAAGCGAGCCTGCTTATAGCCCCATTTCCTGTTCGCGTCGTGCTGGATAATGCCCTGGACACGTCCCACTGCCTTTCCGTCCCTGTACGCCAGAAGACAGATCGTGTCGCAGATCTTGTTAAAAGGATAATCGGGATCGAATATCGCAAATTCTCCCGCGTAAAGCATCGGAACATAGTATTTGTTGCCCTTGTAGAGTTCCAGAGGGAAACGCACAAACTCCTTCTGCTCCTTTTTTGTTTTAACTTCTTTGACCGTAACCATAAAAACTACTCCGAACCACTAAAAATATCTCACATAAATTGTACCATAAAACAATTCTGTACACAACAAATGAAACAGCTAAGAATCTGCCAAATATGGCCGAAAAAAAACTGCGGACCAAAAACGGTCCGCAGCCTAAGATCATTATATTCGAGGTACCGTGCTTATACGGTCTGTGCAGCGAATGTCTCTGCAAATCTCTTGATGTTCGAAGCATTCGCATATTTGGTCCTTGCGCCGTCCTTGAGGACTACGAGCGTAGGTGCCGCCATGATGCCCCACTCACGTGCAAGATCAGCTTCATCCTCGGCGTCGATCACTGTGTAATCAATGCCTTCGAGATACTGCTTCGCAAGCTTGCAGTTCGGGCAGGTCTTCGTGGTGAAGAGATACAGTCCGTCGGTAAGCTCTCCTGCCATAACCTCTTCCGCAGCGGCCATCGGCTCGGTGTTCTTATCGAGAGCAAGCGTGATCTCATCGGTGGCTCCGGTATTGCAGCAGCCCGATCCGAGAGTAAATCTGTTCATGTATTTCTCGGGCTTGTACTCGGTACGGTTCTTGTACTCCTGGGATTTTCCGGCGTTCCAGTTCTTTACGGGACGGTAGTAACCGGTAATGCGTGAGTAAACCTCAGCCTCAGCTCCGCAGATAGGGCACTTGAACTGCTCGCCGGTCAGATAACCGTGGTCGCGGCAGATCGAGTATGTGGGAGACATCGTGTAGTAAGGCAGCTTGTAGTTCTCAGCGATCGTGCGAACAAGCTTTGCCGCCGACTCCCAGCTCGGAAGCTTCTCTCCGAGGAACGCATGGAATACGGTTCCCGAAGTATAGAGGGTCTGGAGTCTGTCCTGAATGTCGAGTGCTGCGAAGATGTCCTCGCTGAACTCAACGGGCAGGTGGCTCGAGTTGGTGTAGTAAGGTGTGTCGCCTCTTGCTCCCGCGGTCTTGATATCGGGCCAGCGCTTGCGGTCATGCTTCGCAAGTCTGTAAGAAGTGGACTCTGCGGGTGTAGCCTCGAGGTTGTAGAGGTCGCCGTACTCTTCCTGGTAATCGGAAAGGCGCTCTCTCATGTGGTTCAGGACCTTGATGGTGAAATCCTGGGATCTCGTATCTGTAAGGTCTCTTCCGATCCAGCTCGCGTTCAGACATGCTTCGTTCATTCCGACAAGTCCGATGGTCGAGAAGTGGTTCGCAAAGGTTCCGAGGTATCTCTTGGTGTAAGGATAGAGGCCTTCGTTGAGGAGCTTCGTGATGATCTCACGCTTAACCTTGAGTGAGCGAGCCGCGATATCCATCATCCTGTCGAGACGCTTGAAGAACTCGTCCTCATTGTTCGACTGATAAGCGATACGGGGAATGTTGATCGTAACAACGCCTACAGAACCTGTCGACTCACCGCTTCCGAAGAAGCCGCCGGACTTCTTGCGAAGCTCACGGAGATCGAGACGGAGTCTGCAGCACATCGAACGTACATCCGAAGGCTCCATGTCGGAGTTGATGTAGTTCGAGAAGTAAGGTGTTCCGTACTTTGCGGTCATCTCAAAGAGAAGTCTGTTGTTCTCTGTGTCGGACCAGTCAAAGTCACGTGTGATCGAATATGTGGGGATGGGATACTGGAATCCGCGGCCGTTTGCATCGCCCTCGATCATGATCTCGAGGAAGGCCTTGTTGACCATATCCATCTCTTTCTTGCAATCCTTGTAGCAGAAGTCGACTTCTTTGCCGCCGATGATGCAGGGAAGCTCTGCAAGGTCGTTCGGTACTGTCCAGTCGAGAGTGATGTTCGAGAAAGGAGCCTGGGTTCCCCATCTGCTGGGTGTGTTGACTCCGTAAACGAAGCACTGGATGCACTGCTTAACCTCTTCGTAATCGAGGTTATCTATTTTAACGAAAGGTGCGAGGTAGGTATCAAATGATGAGAATGCCTGAGCTCCTGCCCACTCATTCTGCATGATACCGAGGAAATTGACCATCTGGTTGCAGAGTGTCGAAAGGTGCTTTGCGGGTGAGGAAGTGATCTTTCCGGGGATTCCGCCGAGACCTTCCTTGATGAGCTGTTTTAACGACCATCCGGCGCAGTAGCCCGTAAGCATACTGAGGTCATGGATATGGATGTCGGCATTGCGGTGAGCGTTCGCGATCTCGTCGTCATAGATCTCGCTCAGCCAGTAGTTGGCGGTAACAGAACCTGAATTGTGCAGGATAAGTCCGCCTACGGAGTATGTAACGGTAGAGTTCTCCTTAACTCTCCAGTCCTCCTCCTTAACATAGCTGTCCACGATCTCCTTGTAGTCAAGGATGGTGGACTTCATGTTGCGCAGCTTCTCTCTCTGCTTACGATAGAGAATGTAAGCCTTCGCAACCTCATTATATCCGGCCTGGTTCAGCGTCTCCTCAACACAGTCCTGGATATCCTCGACGTTGATGGTCCCGTCCTTTACCTTGGACTGGAACATGGCGGTAACCCTGAGCGCAAGGAGGTTGATGATGTCGTCATTATAGAGATTCTCCGTTGCATTGAAGGCCTTCTTGATAGCTCCCGATATCTTATCAAGATTAAATTCCGCGATCGCCCCGTCGCGCTTCATTACTTTAAAATTTTCCATAGAAACTTTCGTACCTCTCCTCTTCACCGTTATGTCCGGAATAAGACAAAAACAGGCTTTTTCTGGGCTGTCGGGGCTGCTTTTTTCGCCTCGCACAACCTTAGTTCAAGTGTAGCATTTAAAAGAAACAGTGTCAACAAATTCTACTAGATATATTTTTCAAAAAAACAACGACCACTAGATATTGTGGTCGTTCTATACTTGTATTATGTGTGCACAAGGTACATTCTACGTTTGTGGTCTCGCAGATTTAAAGGTTTTTCACTCCCCGAGTCCGAGCCGGTTTCCGAGGTAATCCATCTCCTTTAAGGCATATTCGTCGTCGGGACAATGGTTAAGATATACACCCAAAAGGTTATATGCGACTTCCATCTTTCCGCGGCGCTCTGCGATGATAACTTTGTATTTCAGAGCCTCATTTTCGCTTATCTGATTTCCGTCGCCTTTTGCGATAAAATCCTCAGCGATCGTGAAATAGTCCTCTTCGCTCCTGGTCCATTCCGTATAGGATGCAACGTCCGCCGCATCGAATACAACGGTAAGGATCTGGCGGTAATCGGAAACGTAGGACGAGTGTCCGGTCATGTATCCGATGATCTCATCGGCCAGCTGCAGCCGGCCTTCTTTTTCCCCTGCCGCCGCCGACATTGAATACAGTTCAAAATACTCGTCGGCCGCGAAAGTCTTGATGTCTATCAGGTTTCTGAGTTCCTTCTTTAAGCCCTGTACGTCCCCGCTGCTCCTGCAGATATCGGCCCTGATCAGAGCCGCCTGTACACGGAAGTTCTCCGCCGGGACCGGATCGGTTATCTTTCCCGCAAGCTCGTCGCAGACTCTTGCGGCGCCGGCTTTATTGTCGGCCTCAAGATACAGGTCGAGAATGGTCCTGCGGATCGAGACCGTCACATTTTCGTCTCCGAAACGGTCCTGAACAGCGATCAGTTCGTCGAGCGCGTTCGCAGTGTCGCCGAGTTCGATCATGTTGTAAGCGTGCCCGAGCCTTACGGTATCGTCTCCCGCCCCGCCGTCAAGCGCAGCGACAAAATAGGGTTCCGCCTCGGAGTACCTTCCCTCGCCGTACAGCTTCACGGCCATCGAGTACGCCGACTTTTCAGCGGTGGAGCAGCCCGAAAAAATGGTACAGAAAACGGACAGCATCAGTATTGTCATAATAATGCGTCCGTTTCTCATGGTCTTATTCCCCCACAATGCTTTTATTTGTTCGCGCCCTCCGCGTCTGCCTTGCGGATCTGCGCACGTTTGATCTTGCCGCCCAGCGTCTTCGGAAGCTCATCAACATACTCGATGATCCTCGGATATTTGTAAGGCGCCGTATTGGTCTTTACATGGTTCTGAAGCTCCTTGGTGAGTTCGTCGGAAGGAGTATATCCCTTCGCGAGCACTACGGTGGCCTTTACCACCTGGCCCCTGATCGGGTCGGGAGCCGCAGTAATAGCGCATTCTACAACTGCAGGATGGGTGATCAGCGCGCTTTCAACCTCGAAAGGTCCGATCCTGTAGCCCGAACATTTGATAACGTCGTCATGACGTCCGACGAACCAGAGATAGCCGTCAGGATCGCGCCAAGCTACATCCTTCAGATTGTATTTTCCGGAACCGATCGCTTCGTCGGTCAGCTCCTTGCTCTTGTAGTAGCCGACAAAGAGTCCGATCGGATATTCCTTGTCAAGATTGCAGATGGTGATCTCGCCTTCCTCACCGTCTTCGGCGATATTGCCCTC
>CAMZAI010000071.1 GCA_947304065.1 uncultured Clostridia bacterium
TGCGGCGGAAGCTGGATGGTCAAAAAGGATCTGATAAATAACGGTGAAATAGTTGATTTACTTGAATTTCCCGGGGATTTGGGTAGATTGTATACAGCGAAATATGACGGTAAGGATTGTATTTATTTCATATCATCTTCAGTATATACAGGTGCATATTCCGTCAATGCCTGCGGATGGGTGACAGCGGACGGAGGAAAACTGAAATATACAGCTAACGGAGATGGTTTAGAGACATATATGGTTATGACGGATTCCGATGCGAATGTATATCCGTATTATGAGATATGGAATCCGAGAGAGTAGACTATTGACTAAGATGTAGGATGGTGAAATAAAACAAAGAAAGTGCAAGTTTTGAAAGCCTGTGATATAATTGAAAACGGAGAGGAGGTTAACGTATGTCGGAACGAGATCATGTTATAGAAGAATTGCGTGCGATCTGCAACGAATTTTCTGATATTCTTGGCATTGTTATTCTCTTTGGATCCTATTCCAGAAATGAGGCAACCGAGCAATCAGATATAGATCTATATATTGAGCCTAAGTCGCAGAGTATGACAACGGCTGTCTTCGGGGCAAATAAGCGTTACAAAGAGTTTAAGTATGCCCTGTATGACAGATTCCCGAATCAATTTGATCTGTTGGCATACGGTGGCAAAAAGGACATCTCTACAATGAAGCGCAGTCCATTGTGGAGACAGATAGAAAAAGATGGGGTTTTAGTCTATGACCAAAGAGCAGAAGCTGTATAAAGCCTTGTGATGACAGCGGAATTAGTATTGATGTTCCCAAGTATATCCGGGATAAGGCGGATATTATTACGCACTGGGAGGCTGAGTGCCGCTATTATCCTATAACTGTTGTACGTAAAGACAGCATTAAGAAAACCTATGATGTCCTGGTAGATTGGCTTGGACAGGGAAAGACTAAGTAGAGGGGTTCCCTCCCGGGGTTCCCAAGATCAGACGGTGTCAGAACCCCTTTCTTACCGGATTTTTTTAAGGAAAAAATTCAAGTCTCTTACTCCGCATGAAGTCGAGGACCTGCACGAAAGTGCAGGTCCTTTCTTTAACTTGATTGTTCGTGGAAAAATTGATACAATAAAGTGATGGAATGCAATCTCTGGTGAAACGCCATGGAGGAATCGCAAGTGAATTCACGTACGAAAAAGATCCTCGGAACCCGGTTAATGCATCTTGTACCCGTGTGCATCGGGATTGCCGTGAATGTTATTCTGACATATATCATGTACAGATTCGGTATGCCGTATTTTATGGATACCATCGGTACAATCTGCATTTCTGCCCTTCTCGGGCCATTTTACGGGATACTTGCCGCGGTTGTCACGGGTTTTGTCTTTGCGGCAGTCAATTCGTCCGCTTTCTATTATTGCTTCGTTTATGCCATTATAGCCATCATGGCGGCAGGTATCATAAAGAAACATTCTTTTAAAGATATCCGGATATTTGCAAGACTGGCCCTCATGAGTGCGGCGGTCGCGGGTTTACTGTGCCCTGCGATCAGCTGGATGATCGCCGCCGAGGATCAGTCTGTTGTTATTTCAGAATCGGCAAAAGCGCTTCAGATCAATGTGGGCGTCCCTTACCGTCTGGCCTTCTTCGGGATCAGTCTTGTCCTGAATATCGTTGACAGGGCTATTGAGTGCGCGATCGCATTCCTGATACTGCGCCTGATCCCCGACAGGGTGAAAGACTGGCTCAGATACAGCAGATGGCTTCAGAATCCCCAGCAGAAGAGCATTCAGGATGAGGCCTACGATACTTCGTCCGGCGTCAGATATTCCGTACGCATCAGGACGACGGTAATGGTTGTGCTCACATCTCTTGTCATCGTTATATCGGTATGCTGGGTAAGCATCAGACTATACTATTCCAGCGAAAAAAAGGACAGGATAAACGAGGCGCAGGGAGCCGCGGCGCTGGCAGCCGACATTCTGGACCCGGACATGGTGGATACCTATGTGAGGGAGGGAGAAAATGCACCCGGCTACGTGGAGGCAGCGGAGCATTTCAAGAATGTCTGGGAGCATTTCCCGAATGTGGCGTATCTTTACGCTGTAACCTTAAAAGACGGAATCTGCCGCTGCGCGCTTGACATCGAGGGCGGCGAAGGGGCTCCCGAGCCTTATACGCCCGGATCGATCATAGAGCTTGACGAAGGAATGGATGAGTATCTCGAGGCTGTAAGGGCAGGAAAGGATGCCGAGCCTTTTGAAACGAACGACGAATGGGGCCGGCTCATTTCGGTATCGTGTCCTCTTAGGAATTTGCGGGGTGAAGTCAAGGGATACGTCATAGCCGATGTTTCGATAAACGATCTGATGGACTATATCCGCGATTTCATTGTCAAGACCATACTGATCGTTGCCGGCATCATTTTCCTTGTAATGTTCTTTGAACTGTGGATAGCCGAGGTCTACACGTCTTATCCGATCACCGATCTGGTCTACTGCATAGAGAAGTTCGCGGCCTCCGGCGACGAACAGGACGCGCTGGATGAGAACGTCCGCAGGATCAGGGAACTCGATATCCGGACCGATGACGAGATAGAGAAGCTGTATAACGCCATCTGCAATATGACGCTGAACCAGGCGGAGCAGATGAGGAATATAAGACGCCTTTCCGAATCGACCGCGACCATGCAGGACGGCCTGATCATTACGATGGCTGACCTGGTTGAGAGCAGGGACTCGGATACAGGCGAACATGTACAGAAGACGGCCGCGTACGTAAGGGTCATCGTCGAGGGGCTTAAGAAAAAGGGATATTATCCCGAGAAGATCACGCCCAAGTTCATGTCCGACGTGGTCCGTTCGGCGCCTCTGCACGATGTGGGCAAGATCAACGTGCCCGACGATGTTCTTAACCAGCCGAGAAAGCTGACGGACGAGGAATTCGAGATAATAAAGACGCACACTACGTCAGGCAAGGCTATCATAGAAAAGGCCATGACGACCGTGCGCGGAGGCAACTATCTGAAAGAAGCACGCAACATGGCGGCTTACCACCACGAGCGGTGGGACGGAAAGGGATATCCCGAAGGCCTGCACGGCGAGGTCATCCCGCTTTCGGCGCGTATCATGGCAGTGGCGGATGTCTTCGACGCCCTGACATCGCCGCGTGTATATAAACCCGCTTATCCGATCGAAAAAGCGCTGGAGATCATCAGCGAAGGCTCCGGCACCCAGTTTGATCCCAAGTGCGTTGAAGCTTTTATGGATTCGCTTCCCGAAGTCAGGGTCATCCTGAACAAGTACAGCGGGAAAACGGTTTAATGGAGGTTATTCCGTAAATGATGAACAAAAGGGTAGTATCTGCGGCATTGCTGATAATATGCCTTATAACCGTTGCCTTCTCTTCCGTACCCGGGGCAGCATCGTCGACGGTGGCCGTTGAGGCCAAGGAGAGAAAGACAGTGTCCTTCCTGACCGGTGGAGGATATGCGGCGTCCGGACAGATCTCGGGCGTAGGCTACACCACGACTCTGTACGACGCGACGAACGGACTCCCCACATCCGATGCGATGTTTTTGCTGGGTGATTCGAACGGATACGTCTGGATCGGCGGTTACAGCGGAGTTATCCGCTACGACGGAAGCACGTTTGAGATGCTCGACTCCTCGATGGGGCTTACCAGCGCCAGAGCATTTTTCGAGGACAGCAAAGAGCGCATCTGGGTCGGCACCAACGACAACGGAGTAGTTCTGCTCGACGGAGAGAACAGGACGCAGTTTTCATACAAAGACGGCCTGACTTCTTCATCGATCCGTATCTTTTCCGAGGACCGACAGGGAAATGTATTCATCGGGACCACCGCGGGCGTTGCCTATGTGGATCCGGACGGACTGCTCCGTCCAATTTCGAACGAAAAACTCGATACCGAGAGAGTACTAAAGCTCGATCGGGACATTGCGGGACGCATCTTCGGACAGACCTCGGGCGGACTCCTTTTCGCGATAGACAACTGCAAGATCAGCGAGTTATATACGAGCGCGGAGCTGGGCTTTGACAAGATCACCACGATCCTCGCGGACCCTTCCTTCCCGGGGAAGATTTACATCGGCACGTCTTCGGGCGATGTATATTACGGCAGTTTCGGCGACAGGGCCGGGGATATGAAGAAGATACCGGCGCTGGAGGCGAGCGTTCACTGGCTCAGCTACGACTGCGGCAGGATCTGGGTTTCCTCGACCAAAGACATTGGATACATAGACGAATACGACGCGTTCCATCTGCTCACGAATACGCCTCTTGAGGGCGGTATCGAGATGACGACCTCGGATTACCAGGGCAATCTCTGGATCGCGTCCTCGACACAGGGCGTACTGAAGGTCGTTACCAACAATTTCGTCGATCTAACCGAGAATGCCGGCTATGAAGAGGCGGTGACCAACGCCGTATGCATTCACAATGAGATCATTTACTACGGAACCGACAGCGGACTGAGGGCCGTGGACAAGTACGGAAGGCCCTATCATGACGGGTTTACGCAGTTCATCGGGGACGCCCGCGTACGCTGCATTTTTGAAGATCGGGACGGGCAGCTTTGGGTATCAACCTACAACAAAGGTCTGGGCCTTGTCTGCCGGACCAATACCGGAGCGATCTATAATTATACTGTGGACAGCGGTATGCCGAGCAACGAGATACGCGCCGTTATCCAGAGCAGTTCCGGAGCGATCCTCGCCGCGACGAACGGGGGCCTTGCCGAGATCCGGTACGGTTCTGTCGTAAGGGTTGTTTCGGGCGGCGACGTTATCAAAAATACCGTTTTCCTGACCATTGCCGAGGATGCCGAAACCGGTAAGATATACGCGGGAACGGACGGCGACGGCATTTACGTGATAGACGGCGGCAATATCACCAGGCTCGGAAGAGACGAGGGCCTGACCAGCGATGTCATTATGAGGATCAAATGGGACGATTTCAGGCAGGTCTTCTGGATCGTCACCTCGAACTCCATTGAGTACCTGAAGGACGGCAAGATCACAGATGTGGCTTCCTTCCCCTACAAGAACAATTACGATCTGTATTTCAACCGCTCGGGAGAGATGTGGATACTTTCCTCTTACGGAGTCTACCGTGTGGACGCCGACGAGATGATCGAGGACAAGGTAGAGAATTACAGACTGTACACGATAGCCAACGGACTTCCCTATTCCATCACGAGCAATTCCTACAGCGCCTACGACAGCGACGGCAGTCTGTACATTGCGGCGAGAAAGGGCGTTATACGGTTAAATATCGACAGCTATTTCGAAGAGACTTCGGGAATAGAGACTGCGCTCAACAGGCTGTATATCGACGATGAGCTGATACGGCCCGATAAGGACGGAGTCTACAGACTTCCCGCATCGCGCGGACGTGTGAGCATCATGCCCTCCGTGATGGACTATACGAATACGAATCCCCAGATCCGCGTATATCTCGAGGGAAGCGACGATCCCGGAAAAATCGTATCCAGGGAGAATCTTTCCGCACTTGAATATACGGACCTTCCTTACGGCAATTACACGCTCCACGTTGCGGTGCTCTCGAGCAACGGAAAGCAGGTTATTTCGGACAGCACTTATAAGATATCCAAAAAGGCGCGTCTGACCGAGATGAAGGTCGTCAGAGTCCTGATGTTCGTGCTGATCCCGCTGGCGGTGGGCTTCCTTGTATGGCGATTCATGAAAGCCACGGTCGTCAGCAGGCAGTACGAGACGATACGTCAGGCAAAGGACGAGGCGGAGCGCGCAAATACGGCTAAATCCAGATTCCTTGCGAACATGTCCCACGAGATACGAACGCCCATCAATACGATCATGGGCATGAACGAGATGGTAATGCGTGAGGATGCGACGGGCGTACCGAAGAGCTATTTCATGTCGATGATGAACTATGCGTTCGATATCAGGAACGCGTCGGAATCTCTTCTGGGACTGATCAACGACCTGCTCGACATGTCGAAGATCGAATCGGGAAAGATGCATCTGGTGGAGCAGGAATACGATATTCAGGATATGCTCCGCTCGGCGGCGTCGATGATACGTGTGCGCAGTACGCAGAAGGAACTTACATTTGATGTGGTAGTGGACGAGATCCTGCCGAAGAGACTGTTCGGCGACGACGGCAAGATCAAGCAGATCATCCTGAACTTACTCACCAATGCCGTAAAATATACCAGGATCGGCGGTTTCTGCCTGAGCGTTTCGATGACGGAGCGCAAAGACGATATCTGCAAGCTCAGATTTTCCGTAAAGGATACGGGTATCGGAGTTAAGCCGGAGGACATAGACAAGCTGTTTACCGCTTACGAGCGCCTCGATGAGGAGCAGAACAGCGGTATCCAGGGAACGGGTCTCGGACTGGACATTTCCAGGAGATTCGCGCAGCTCATGGGCGGCGATCTGACCTGTGAGAGCACCTACGGAGAGGGTTCGGAGTTTATACTTACCCTTGACCAGCGCATTGTCGATGCGGCTCCGATAGGTATTTTCACCGAGCACGACGAGAGCACGGCGAAGGGACCTTACATCCCTCAGTTCGTAGCTCCCGACGCCGATATACTTGTGGTCGACGACAATCCGATGAACCTGAACATCTTCAGGGGTCTGTTAAAGGCCACCAGGGTATTCGTTACAACCGCCGAGAGCGGCGAGGAATGCCTCGAACTGCTTGAGAATTCGAAGTTCAACGTTATTTTCCTCGATCATATGATGCCGGGTATGGACGGCATAGAGACGCTGGCGCATATCCGTGAGAGGGATAAAGACATTCCGGTTTACGCATTGACGGCCAATGCTTCCGCCGGTGCGGAGTTCTATAAGTCAAAGGGATTCAACGGCTATCTCTCAAAGCCCATCGATACGCTGACTCTCGAGAAGACCATAATGCAGCATCTGCCCGAGGAGATGATGGAAAAGCCTTCGGAGGATGCGGCGATAGAGGAATTGACGGAACTTCCGGAGAACATGCTCTGGATCAGGGAGACGGAAGGCATCTGTGCGGACGACGGAATCACGAATTCCGGCGGCATCATGAATTACATATTCGCCCTGAAGCTGTTCCTCGAGACCATCGACGACAATTCGAGAGTCCTGACCGATGCGCTGGAAAGCGACAATATCAGGCTCTACACCATAAAGGTACACGCGCTGAAGAGTTCGGCGAGGATCATCGGCGCGAACGCGCTCTCGCAACAGGCGCTTGACCTGGAGAATGCGGGCAACAGCGGAGATAAGGACTTTATCATCGGCCACGCAGACGAGCTGATGAAGGATTATCTGGCGTTCAAGGAAAAACTCGCAAGGCTTGAGGAATCGGAAGAAGACGGCGGCGGAGAGGATAAGGAACCGATCTCCGAACAGGAGCTTAAGGATGCTTACGAGGCCCTCCGTGAAGAGATACCTCAGATGGACTACGACGCGGTTGAGATGATACTCGACCAGCTCGCGGAATATAAACTGCCTCCGGAGGACGACAAGTTCTATAAGGAGCTCAGACACAAGCTGAAAGTCTTTGACTGGGACAGCTTGGAAGAACTTATAAAACAAAAGGGTTGAAAGGAGAATCCCAATGGCTAAGAACAGAATGATGATGCTCGGACCCAAAGAAAGCTTTATTATCCGGGTACTTTCAAAAAAGGTACAGGACGCGGGCTTTGAGTGTGAGTATCTGCCGCTCAGGGTCGATGAGATCAACGAAAAGCTTAAAGGGGAGGAGCCGCTTATAGCGCTGTACATCGACGAAGAGGAAAAGCCGCATCAGGATGTTCTTCACTTCCTGATAGATGTTATGGAGGAAAAGGATATCCAGCTTATCCTGATCGGAGAGCCCGAGGACTTAAAGACTATCGGAGCGCAGATCCCGGTCGGACTTGTATACAGCAGCTTTGAACGTCCCGTGGACAACGCGGGCTTTGTAAAAGCAGTGTCCGATTTTTTCAAAAAGCTTGCAAAGGGTGAGTTCAAAAAGCGTCTGCTCATCGTGGACGACGATCCCCAGTATCTCGCGACGGTACGCGAGTGGCTCAAGGAGGATTACAACGTTACCATGGCCAATTCGGGACTTCAGGCGATCAGATGGCTGGGCAGGAACAAGGTAGATCTGATCCTGCTCGACCATGAGATGCCCGTGACCAGCGGACCGCAGGTTCTTGAGATGCTCAGGAGCGAGGAGGATACGAGGAATATCCCCGTTATGTTCCTGACCGGCAAGGGCGACAAGGAAAGCGTTATGGCGGTTGTTGCCTTGAGGCCCGAGGGCTATTTCCTGAAGAATATAAAGAAAGACGAGCTTCTCGACAAACTCCAGGAGTACTTTATCCTGCACAAATAAGAGCGGAGGAGATGATCCCGAATGTTTGACCTGATAAGAGACTATCAGATGGATATCATGCTTGCCCTGTGCGCAGTCTGCATGACGATAACCATATTGCTGCTGTTTACGCGGTTTCTTCCGAAGCGGCGCAAGCGTGTCATGATCAATATGGAGCTGATCGCCTTCTTTCTGCTCGCGTTCGACAGAATGGCATACATCTATTCCGGAGACGTGAGTCGGATGGGCTGGGTCATGGTAAGACTTTCCAACTTCATGGTCTTTTTCCTGACCTCCGCCATCATATTGGGTTTCGACCTCTTCCTTGCGGATCTGATGGCCGGCGAGGACGGGAACAGGGAGAATATTCCGCTCATCCTTAAGATCGTTGCCGTAACGGCGACTTGCGGAATGCTCCTTGCGGTCATTTCCGCGTTTACGGACCTGTATTATTCCTTTGATGAGTACAATAAATACCACCGGGGCCCGCTGTTCCTTGTCAGCTATATCATTCCGGTGGTCTGCCCGATCCTGCAGTTCATAGTGATCTGGAAGAACCGAAAGAGATTCGGTAAATTCATCAACATAGCTCTGACGCTGTATATCTTTGTGCCTATAGTGGTGGGAATAATCCAGATATTTGCCTATGGGTTATCCATAGTAAATATGGCGATGGTGCTGGTTTCGGCTTCGCTCTACATTTTTACATACCTCGATATCAACGACAGAGTCGTCAAGGCGCATGAGATCGAACTGGCGAACATGGAGGGAAGGCAGCGCGGAATGTGGCGTCTGCTGGATCAGTGCGCGACGGCGTTCTCGGGTTCTGTTGAGAAAAGAGATAAATATTCTGTCGGTCATTCTAAAAGAGTCGCAACTCTTGCAAGGAGGATCGCCGAGGCGGCCGGGAAGGACTCCGAAACCTGCCTGAGCGTTTATTATGCCGCGATCTTTAATGATGTAGGTTATGCGTCTCTTTCCGATAAGATGGTAGAGGAAGCGGGATACCCGGGCGAGGTCGGAGCCGCAGCCCGCAGGGAAAAGGCGCTGATGGCCAGCGATATCCTTTCCGTTGTGACCGAATATCCGGTTTTGTCAAAGAATGTCAGATCGAGCCATGAGCACTATGACGGCAGCGGTTATCCGGACGGCTTAAAGGGCGATGAAATACCCGAGGCGTCACGAATAGTTGCAGTGGCGGATGCTTACGACAGGATGATGTCGAAGACACGCGACCGCGATCCGCTTCCGTTGACGATCGCCAGGGAAATGTTCGTAAAGGACGCCGGCATCAGATACGATCCTGCTTTTGCCGAGATCATGGTCAGCATAATCGATGAGGAGATCCGAAACGGCGGTGAAAGCGGTACAAGGAGCATAGAGAGCGGACTTATCTGCGATGAATACAGATCGACGATATCTTCGGGAATACCCATTACCGAAAGCGTTGTGCGGATAAGCTTTGACAGTGTCAGTGAAGGCGCGGAGAGCGGACTCTTCAGCGCACCGTCGATCGTAATGTTCGATTCCTACGACAGACGCGTGCACACCAACGAGAAGGCGATCGAAGCTTATCACTATTTCGAGTACGGCGAGTTCTGGTTTAGCGGGCACAGCATTTCCACGAATATTGCGGATATGAGGAACAGCTTCTCCGCGAGCGGAACTCAGGAGCAGCACGGAAAGTACTCGATCGTAGCGGGACGTTTTTCGGATCATATGAGCCTGAAGCTCGAGAGCTCCGAGGGCGTTGCCGAATGGGTGATCGCGCTTCCCGACAGCACGAAGTCGTCTTATATTGCCCTGACCGGCGAGCACTGCCGCATTGAGAACATCGAGGTCAGCGACGAAGGAAGAGAGCTGACAGACGGTGACATCACGAGGATCGCGGACAAGACGAGCTACATAGACAGATTTGAGTCGGATATCCCGAACATCCAGATTGACCGTACCCGTTCTGCCTCGACAAAGGGAATAAAGATCGAAGACGCCATGCGCCTTCACTTCCACTCGAAGACCCTGCCCACCGCCAATTTAGTATGGCACTGTCCGTATGTTGTGCTGTTCTCTTCGGATGACGGAACGGTCGGCGGCAGCAATTATCATGAGTACGCGCTGATCAAGCTCAACGGCGAGAAGGAAGGGTCGGATGAATACGCGACAAATTCATTCAGCATGAAGAAATCTTCCGCGTTCCCCGGTTGGGACAAATGGAAGGAAAACTGCATGCACGGCATGGAATTTGAGGTGCGTTTCCGCAAGAGAGGAAACCGCATCGAGCTCGGTACCGTGAATATGGGCATTATCGTCGAGAATACGACGACGGTCACCGACGGAGGCGAGACGGTATACGTTGCGCTTACCGGAGACCAGGTTGCGCTCACGGATATCAGGATATTGTAAGAGTTTGGCTTTTCAGGCTTGCAAGCATTTTCTGTTTTGTTATAATGTACACAAAGGATACTGTGAATATTGACTTTAAGTTCCGGGGAGGCGCTTATGGATAAAATTCTTACGATCAGCAGACAGTACGGAAGCGGTGGACGAGAGATCGGGCAGAAGCTCGCCGCGGCCTGGGGTATCCCTTTCTATGACAATGAGCTCATCACACGCGCAGCCAAGGAGAGCGGCTTTGCCGAGATAGCCTTTGAGACTGCCGAGTCCAGGGCGAACAATTCCCTGCTGTATTCGATCGCGCGCGGAACCGCGACGTTCGGAAACCAGGATATCGGATATTCCAACCTGTCTCTCGACGACAGGATTTATCTCGCGCAGGCTGACGTTATCCGTCAGTGCGCCGCCGAAGGTCCGTGCGTTATCGTCGGAAGATGCGCGGATTATATCTTAAGAAAGCTCGACAACGTCGTGAACATTTTCGTTTACGCCGATCTGCCTTTCCGTGCGGAGCGTGCGGTCAGGATCGACGGAATGAGCCCCGACAGGATCGAGGACAGCATCTTGAAGATCGATAAGCGCAGGGCCAACTACCATAATTTCCACACCGGCGAGAAGTGGGGAAAGATAGAAAATTACTCGCTTTGCGTTAATTCCGCGAAGGTCGGGATCGACAAAGCGGTCGAAGTAATAAAAACATACGTGGACGGTATTTGAGAATAAAAAGTGGCGCGGGCCCGCAGCCCGCGCTTTTTCTGACTTTGGTCCAATCGATATATTTGTTACGTATTTATAAACTAATCTTAATAATATTTAAAATAAAATTAATGGAACCACGTCTTGTTTATATTCGTCTAATCACGTAACATGAACATGGGAAGGGAGTGAGTTCACAAAAATAATGGAAGGAAAAGACGTAATCATTGATGTCCGGAACGCGAAAAAGATATACCGGATGGGACAGGAACGCATCCATGCCGTGGACGGGATAAGCTTTACGGTCAACCGCGGTGAGTTCTGCTGTCTGCTCGGTACTTCGGGTTCGGGCAAATCGACCCTGCTGAATCTTATGGCCGGGATCGAAAAGCTCACGAGCGGAGACGTGTTCATCAAAGGCCAGTCCATAAAGCAGATGAGCGAAAACAAACTCAGTAAGTTCCGTCAGGAAAACCTGGGCTTCGTTTTCCAGTCATACAATCTGCTCGGATCGATGACCGCGCTGGAAAATGTCGAGCTGCCGCTTGTGTTCAAGAAAATGCCTTCGTCAAAGCGACGCAGGATGGCGAGGGGCATACTTAAAAAGGTAGGTCTCGGCGACCGAATGATGCACAAGCCCAAGGAGATGTCGGGCGGACAGCAGCAGCGTGTCGGCATAGCGAGAGCCTTTGTCGCAAAACCCGATGTGGTCTTTGCGGACGAGCCGACAGGAAACCTTGATTCCAGAACGACCATAGAGGTCATGGATCTGATCAAGGAGATGGCATCAAAGCACAACCAGACGATCGTCATGGTAACCCATGATAATTCGCTGGCGGCATACGCCGACAAGATAATCCGCATAAAAGACGGACATGTCGAGAGTATAGAAGAAAACACAAATGT
>CAMZAI010000072.1 GCA_947304065.1 uncultured Clostridia bacterium
CCACGGATATGCCGAGCGGTCTCGACCACTTCGGTCCCATCTGCGCGTTCCAGAACACATTCCTCAACGATAACGGCGGGCACTCGAAGTCCATGTCGGACATATAGGGCATGAAGATGACCGTACGTCCTTCCTTGAGGAGCGCTTCGGCATCTTCCGCCGTACGCGCGATAACGGGCCGTGCTGCAGCATCCCGTTCACGGTCCGACATCCCTTCCGTACCAACATCACTGCAGTTCCCAATATTTTCGGATTCGCCATCGTCCGCGAAAACCGTGAGCCTCCAGCTGTTGTACGAGAGCCTGCTTCCGTCTTTGGCGATAAGCTCCGACTCCAGAACAAGACTGCGGCTTTCCGTGATACTCGAAAGATCCGCTTCTATCACTCCGATGCAAGTATTTTCTCCGGCTGCGATCGCGGGGCACTCTATGATGCCTGCATGCGCCTGTTCAAAGGCGGAATCCTCTGCCGATGCGGTTTCCAAAGCGCCGTCGTATCCCGTGCCGCGGACCAGCTTCCACTTTAAAGCCGCGGCCGTGATCCCGGCTCCCGAGAAGTTGCATATCTCGACGCGTGCAGAAAGCCTGTCCGTATTTTTATATACATAGCCGTCCATCCGTGTGAGGATCACGACTTCCGAATTAAACTGCCTGAATTCTTCGGGCGTCACATAGCCCTTGCTGTCAAAGAAAGGATCGAGGATTCCGACCACCGCGGTCCCCTGTCCCGTATAATCGTGCAGGTCCAGATACTCAAAACCTGTGATCTCGCGCGTCCTGAAATTCGCCTCGAATTCTTCCTTGAGAAATCTCACCTGATTCCGTCCCGAGCAATATGTAAGCTCCTTATTAAGCGGGAGGACTCCGTTCCTGCGGGCGGTCTCCTTAAATATTTCGTAGTTGCCGCCTCTTACCGGACCGATGAACTTCTCCGTCACCGAAAGATCCGGATATGCGCACCACTGTCCCATCTCATGCGAGATAACGGGGAGCGTGCACCCCTCAAGCGAAGGGGAATAATCCTTCCCCCTCCAGCCCCTGCTGTTCCTGATCATTCCGCCGTTTATCGGTCCGTAAGCAGATCTGTGGAAATACACATAATCGGTCCCGGAGATCTCGGCCGGCGTCTGATCGTAATACCAGCCCGACTGCGCGGTAAATATCCTGCGCCCCGAATATCCGAGCTCATCGTTTATCGCATGCGCGTCGCGGACCCATCTCTTTAAGGGTTCGTACCAGTTGCCCGAGGGTTCGTTCGTGGGCGAGAGCATCACAAATGAAGGATGATGTCCGAACGCCTCGAGAATCTTGCGTGTCTCGCGCAGCAGGACCCCGTACATCTTCTCATCAGACGGCGTGAACCTGTTCCACATCCCGCATTCGATCTGAAGAAAAAGACCGGCTTCGTCCGCGGCTGCAAAGGCCGCTTCCGGAGGGCAGAACGAGTGGCATCGGATGAAATTGAAGCCCCACTCCTTTATTACCGCGAAAATGCGATCCCAATAACTACGCTCAAAAGGAGGATACACCGTCTCAGGGAATCCCCCTCCGAAGTGCGTCCCCCTCATGTACTGCGCTTTACCGTTTATTGTTATGTTTCTGCCGCATACTTCTGCACGGCACGGATGCGATGCTGCGTAAGCGCGGCGTGCGTCGCGCTCTGCCTGCAGTTCTGCTGCGGAGAGAACCTCTATCCTTCCCGCCATGCCGTTCCAACATGCGCCAAGAGCATCCGATATGCCGTGGGAATCCGGCCTGTAGGGATGCTGCATCGAATTGTCTGCCGTAATCTGTATCTCATGGCGTCCTGCAGAAAGGTATACCGGTCCGAAGCAGAAAGGCGCGCAAAGACTCTCATCGCTGCCCTTTTCCTCTCCGTCCACGGCTACCGTGACGCGCCATTTGGAAAGTTCGATAAAGAAATAATATTCGCCCTCTTCAGATACCTCAAAATCGCGCAAATACTCTGCTTTCCCGACGTAATGCGTACGTGTCTGCGCAAGAAAGGGCACATGGAGATCCTCCGTATCGCCGCTTTTGTATTCTTCTCTTTCGTACCAGAAAGGATTGTGAAGGCCGCTGACCCATTCGGTGTCCCGTGATGCGGGGTCGCCGAGTCCGGCACCGTTTATGGTGCCCGGAAGCGTGATCGTACTTTCGATCCCGTTGTTTGTCCGGACCGTCCAGGTTCCGGAAAGATCAACCGCCATGCCCTGTATGCCGTCCTTCCCTGATCAGTTCAGTTTTCTGTATTTGCCGGGGGTCAGACCCGTAGCTTTACTGAAAAACCTGATAAAATTCTGTGCATTGGCATAACCGAGTGTCGCAGCTATATCCTGTACCGAGAGCTGCTTTTCGAGGAGCAGCCTCTTTGCTTCGTCGATCTTGCGCTTCTCGGCGTATTCGGTGAAGCCCTTGCCGCGCTCCTTTTTGAGCACTTTCCAGATGTAGTTCTGCTTGAGTCCGAGCCTGTCCGCGCATTCCGACAGCAGTATGTTGCCGTGCGTCTCGTCGATCAGATCGTCGATCATCTTGATGATCTGGTGGGATCTGTCCTCCATGCGCTCGTTCACGCATTTGATCAGCGGGTCGATGAAAAACTGCTTGATATACACTCTAATGCGGCGCGGCTCCAGCTCCGAGATCAGCTCCCTGTAATGGAAACGCATGCCCGAAGGGAATATCTCCTCCAGCCTGATATCCGACTCGACTGCGGACATAACTACCTTGTCCACGTAGCGCAGGATATAGTACAGCGCCTCATCCGTCGTCTTTTTCGTGAGGAGGAACTCCGCAAATCTGTCCGTGCACTTGTATGCCTTTTGCTTGTCTGCCTCTTTGAGCGCCTGATAGAGATCGTTCTCGTAGTGCGGGTCGTATCCGTCGGGATGGGTCTGCCCGTCCCAGAACATCTTGTCCACGTAAAAACGCAGGCTGTTGGAGGTATCGACTCCGTTCTCGATGACCTGCTGCTCGATCTCGTGATAGTCCTGCCGGACATTCTCGTTATACATCATTGCCATGGCGCTCTCTCTGTAGGCAAGACGTATCTTTTTGTGATCGCTGTGAATACCGCTGACTCCCATGATGATATAGAGTCCGGTCTTTTCGCTGCAGTATTTCTGCATCCCCTCGTAATAGGACTCGACCTTTTTGAGGAGAGCCTCCTCGTTATCGTCTCCGATCAGCGAGAAAATGGTGCAGGAGTTGTATACCGGAGGCATCCAGAGCAGACTTTTAAGCTCCTCCGGCATATCCTCGATCAGCTGAAGGCTTATCGCGTCTTCGTCGATCGCGGTCTGAATATGTGAATTGTACCTTACGTCGATAACTGATACGGCCGTCATGAAATACTCGTATTTCGGCAGATTCAGGGTCTTGAAATAATCGTCCCACTCATCCTCCGAACGGATACCGTCGTTTAACAGATGCAGCTCGAACATCTGCTGAATACTGTTCTGCTGCCGCGTGATCGTATCCTTGAGTATGCCGGGATCCTCGGAAAAATTCCCGAAGCTGCTGCTCAAACGGGCATATTCCTCCTTTTCGGGCGAACCGTCCTCCAGCTGTTCGACCTTTTTCGATATCCGACGCAGTATGAACAGCGCCAGGGAAACGAGTCTGTTCTTCCTGCGCGCTGTTCCGGTACTCTTTTTATCGTTAATATCGCCATTGCTCATGTGCCGCACCAACCTTTGCCATGAATAATACTGTCACAGCATAGTATAGCATAGAACTCATGAACAGACACCTTTATTTTTCGATACCGAGCTCGGGCAGGACGTCTCTGAAATCCATATCCGAAGCATAGTAGAACGAGGTGTAGCAGGGCTGGTTGTAAACATTGTTCTGCCATGCGACTCCGCAGCGGTACATCGTGTCATGGAGCAGCGTGAAGAGCTTGTGCTTCGTGATCTGTGTATTGATGTAGATCCTTACCGCAGAGCTGTCTTCGGTGCGCAGAATGAGGTTTTCCCTGAAATCGCCGATGATATCGGCAATGAGGCAGGGATTGCCCTTTGTTCCGTTGTTGGTCGCGCAGCCCTCGGGCGCGAGCATCACTCCGTGGGTATTGTCACCTATCACGCCGATATGATGTCCGCCGACATAATCCACGCCGTCGATCACCTGCGTCGAAAGGTCCGCCGCCCATTTTATATTCGCATTGGTCCCGAGGACGGGAGCGTCAATGAAGTTACCCTTGCAGTCACGGATCTTGCCGACCCATACCTGGAGTCCCCTGACACCGGGGCACACATCTCCTATCATGCATCTGCCGAGGTCTCTGGCCGCTCTCTCACCGAAGAATACCTCTCCGGTCTCGGCGTCTCTTAACGCATATCCGTAAGGCACCGAATCAGCGCCCTCGAATACGTTGAATATCTCGAAGCCGGGCCTGTCTGGATTGATCCTCGCCACATGCATCGAATCGCCGTGGCCGAGCTTTACCATCCTGCCGTCGGGCATTTTGTCCTTCGAGGAATAGAGCACGCTTCCGTCGTTGTCGATCGCGCACGCTCCGTAAATGATCTCATGGCAGCCGTCACCGTCGATATCTGCCACGGAGAGGCTGTGATCGCCCTGACCCGTGATGCAGCCGTAAACGGGATTGGTGCCGTCTGGCGAGCAGTGATGCCCGAACGGGTTGTCCATCGGGACATAGCCCGAATCCACGCGGAAATACTCCTCATGCCTGCCGTTCCTGAAACGGTAGGTCGTGATCGTGGTCCTGGTATAATACCCCCTGCAGATGATCAGGAACGGATTCTCGCCGTCCAGATATCCCACTGCCGACTGGAATCTGTCGACTCTGTTGCAGGGTTCAATCCTGCGCCATGCGTAATCGCCCCAGCGCAGACCGTCATCGTCACGGAGCACGGGGAATTCTATGGTCTCGAGCTCCCTGCCGTCACCCGCGAACATCGTCAGATACTCGGGGCCTTCGTAGATGAAACCCTCGAACTCCCTGAGTTTGTTGCGCGGATCCTTGGCGGGCGCGTATTCGTCAAAATAGAAATCGGCCAGAGCGCTCGCGTCCTTCCTGGAGAGAGGATACTCGTAGCGCTGCGGGATATCCCAGCATTTTTCCAGCGTATCGGGCCACTGTCCGCTCTTTACCTCAGGCTGTTCGCGCCAGTTCATGAAGCGGTTGACCGTATATTCGCAGAAATTGGCCGAGGTGCAGACATAATTGTCCTCGTGGGTTATGCCGGCCTTGATATCGGCGTCGGGCAGTGTGATGAATCTCTCGGAAACAACTTTTCCGTCCTCGCCGAACACGGTCATTTTCGTGCCGGGAGCCGTCTTTACGGACATCTCGGCTTTTCCGTCGCCGTCAAAATCATATACGATGAACTGCGTGTAATGCGCGCCGGCACGGATGTTGCGTCCCATGTCGAGACGCCAGATAAGACGTCCGTCCATTTTGTAGCAGTCAATATAACAGTTTCCCGTATAGCCTCTGTGCGAAACATCATGTGAGTTGGACGGGTCCCATTTGAGGAAGAACTCGAGGTCTCCGTCGCCGTCGATGTCGCCGACACTCATGTCGTTCGCAGAATATGTATATTCCTCGCCCGCCGGGGTTACTCCGCCTTCGGGCTTTTTAAGAGGTATCTCGATATAGTTTTTGCCGCCTTTGATCACCGAAACCGGAGCGCACTTCGCGCCTTCGTGTCCGTCGGATACCGGAGCGACGCAGTAGGTGTCGCCTTCTTTTCCGTCACGGTCCAGCCAGTTGGTCGAATCGGTGACAAATGCGATCTTTTCGCCGTTGCGGTATACCGAATAATCGGTTCCTCTCATGCCCGATGCGTCGGCCGATTTAACCTCGTCCTTAAACATCCTCCATGCCAGGAATATACCCTCGCCGGTCCCTGCCGCAACCAGTCCCCTGTTCAGTTTCTCAAGCCGCGGGTTAAGTTTATATGTTATCCCGGAAGCAAGCTTTTCGCTTCTTTCGAGCATTTTTCCGTCTTTATATGCTTCCGCGTAAAACCAGTGCGGAATATGAGTAGATTTGAGTAATGTGAATTCGGTGTCTTTTCCCGAATATCTTTTCTGATAAACCATCGAAGAGCTGTCCGAATCTGCCCAGAACAGGGCGTATCCGTCCGCGTCCTTCACACTGTCCCACCCGACAGTCACATATTTTTTATCAATGCTTTTGATCTTTATTTTCATACAGATCCACGCTGTCCCCGTTTTTTTAAAGCAGGCAGCATACAAGCGACGTATGCTGCCTGTAAATAGTCATAGAAAGTCTATGCGTTTTGTGTTAAAGCTTTATTTATTTGAACTGCTGGTAAAGCGCGTTCATTTCCGCGGTAACCTTGTCTCCGCCGGAGGTCTTCCATGTAGCGATAGCCTCAAGAAGAGCGGACTCATCGATCTGGCCGAGGATGAACTGCTGCTGAGCGTCGGCAATGATGGTATCAAGAGTCTTGCCGTCTGTTACATAAGTATCCGAAGTGAAGCTTGCGCCGTAGTTGGGTACGCAGTACTGGATATCCTCAGCATAGAGCTTCTGCTCGAGCTTTGTGATCTCGCTGGTGTACAGGTTGCGGTCAACAGGACGTGCGTTCTCGGGAGCGGTGAAGTAAGGGATCATCTGGTTGAAACCGAAGTTCCACTGAGATGACTGAACACCGGTCTCAGCAAGCTTTTCAGCGTCAAAGAGTGATACATAGCCGTCTTCGTCGATCTCGTAGGTAAGACCTTCCCAACCGTACTCGATGAGGTTAAGGATCTCGCCGTTGTTGAGGTCGTTAAGGAACTGGAGAGCTCTTCTTAACTGATCCTCGGTCTTGATGTTCTTTGTGGAGATTGCGATCAGGTTGTTCATACCTGTGGTAGGAAGGCAGAATGCGCCCTTACCGGTATCTACATAGCCCTGAAGGGTGTAGATGGGATCGTCAGCGGTAGCGAGTCCGACATCGTCGCTCTCGAAATAGGTCTCAACCTTTCTCTGGTCGTCAAGAACCTGTACGCCGCAGCCTGCAAGACCTGCTCTTAACAGGTTATCTCTTGCCTTACCGGGTGTAAGTGTCTCATCCATAAGATCCGGAACACCGTTAGCGCCGTTGTTGATAACGCCCTCTGCATAGAGGTCACGGAATGCCTTAAGAGCGGTGATGTACTCGTCTGTCTCAACCTTGTAGATAAGCTTGTCGTCAGCTGTAAGACCCCACTCATTGGGAACGCCGAACCAAACCATCATGATGTTCCATACGCCGGTCCACTGGTCAAGTCCGAGACCTACGGTATCGTCAACACCGTTGCCGTCGGGATCGTTGTAAGTGAAAGCGTAGAGCATGTTGTGGAATGACTCCCAGTCTGTAGGCTCAGCGAGGTTCAGGTTGTTGAGCCAGTCAAGACGGTAGCCGAGACCGTTACGTGCAAGTGTTCTCGAACGAGGGATACCGTACATCTTGCCGTTGTAGGAAGCGTTCTGACGGGTAGCCTCGGGGATGGTCGCAAGGTTCGGATAATCATCGATGTAGGGAGCCAGATCCCAGAAAAGGCCTTCCTCAGCAGCTGAAAGGAAAGTAGCGTCCTTACCAACTACAAGGATATCTGCAACGTCCTTTGTGGAGATCTTAAGTCCAAGGTGCTCTTCATCGTAGTAGGTTGCCTGAGCAAGCCACTCGAACGAAAGAGTTGTGTTGGTCTTCTCCTGAAGCTCATCGATCAGCTTCTGGTAGTACTGCATCTCAGCGTCGTTCTCTCCGTTTGCAACGTGCTCGTTATCGGAGGGAAGTGAGATCGTAAGAGCCATAGGAGGCTCGGGCTGTGCGGGCTCATCGGTAGGTGTTGTGTTGTCCGAAGGAGCCTGTGTTGTTGTCTGACCATTGTCGGGTGCCTTTGTAGGCGCAGTGGTCGTGGTGTTCTGGCCTGCATTGGGATCGTCTGTGCTCTTGTTGCATGCAGCAAGGCTTGCGATCATGGCAACTGCCAGAAGAACTGCGAGAATCCTGTGAAGTTTTCTCATTGTAAATCCTCCCTGTTATTAAAAATATTTTTTTATATCTCACGGAAAACGTCTCCTCGGATCGTCCCCCGGGAAATACCTGGTTGCGGGCTTATTCGCCCGTGATTCCGGAACGCTCGATTCCCTGCATGAACTGCCTCTGGGCAAATGCAAAGAACAGAAGTACCGGTGCGCTGATGATGGCGGCACCCGCCATAACAACAGCATCGTTAAGAGTATCTTCGCCTTCCTCAAGACCGAGCTGGCGGAGCATCTCCTGCTGCTGGTCGGGAAGCGCGTTTGCCGCCTCAACGATCAGTCTGATCCTGGGCGGAAGGAACTGCTTGGCCGGGCTCGTGATGTAGATGCCGGGCTCGTAGGAATCGTTCCAGTGCCATACTACCGCGAGAACGAGCGCTACAACGATGGTCGCGCGCGCCAGCGGGAATACGATCTTCCAGTAGGTCCTGAAGAATCCGCAGCCGTCGATCCTCGCCGCCTCCTCAAGGCTCCTCGGCACCGTAAGGAAGAACTGTCTGAACAGGAACACATACAGCGCTCCGCGCAGGCCGAAGCCGAAGAACGCGGGAACAGTGAGCGGAAGGTAGGTGTTGAGCCATCCGAAACGCGAATAGGTCAGGTACGACGGGATGATCAGCGTCTGTGTGGGTACGATGAACGCCAGGATGACGAACATGAACAGAAGCTTTTTCCCGGGGAAGTTATATCTCGCGAAACCGTAGCCTATGAAGGAGCACGAAAAAACATGTCCGATACAGGCGACCACGGTAACGAGCACCGAGTTCTTTGCGAAAACCTTTCCCTTCATCAGATCGAGCGCGAGCGCGTAGTTCTCGAACTTGAGCTCCGTCGGGAGCCATGCTACGGACGAACTGATCAGATCCGAGTTTGTCATGAGCGACTTAACGATCATGTAAAGGAACGGATACAGGAAAACGAACGCCAGACCGCAGACCAGCAGATACATTACGATCCGCAGCAGAAGCTTTTTAATTCCGGTTTCGGTCAGGTATCTTCTCGCGAAGAGCCGCATGCGAAGCTTGAACTTGTTATCAGTAGGTAGTTCTGCGGGCTTTTTCAATTGTAATGACTCTGTGCTTGCGCTCACGCTTTCTTACCTCCTCAACTTCGCTTGTATGCATGTATTTCTTCATGATGCCGAATATGATCGCTACCAGAAGTCCGATAAAGACGAAGTATATCCAGCCGAGTGCCGACGCATACGAGAATTCGGCATTCGCAAAACCGTAGGTCTTGATGTACGCGAGCAGCTTGTTATCGATGCTCGTAAAGGAATCGACTATCGTATAAACGAGAGTCAGCAGCATCATCGGGGAGATCATCGGGATCGTAACCTTCCAGAAAAGCTCCCACTCTGTAGCTCCGTCGATCCTGGCCGCTTCGTAGAGCGCGGGTGAAATGCTCTGCAGTCCCGCAAGGAACAGGAGTATCTGTACGCCGCTTCGCCACAGGACCGTAACGAGAGTTCCGAACAGTCCCTGAACGACATCGACTATCGTCGTTCCGAAATAGCTTAAAACATTGTAGGGGATGATGCGTCCGTCCGCGATGTTTAAGACGGCACGGTCAACGCCCTGGTTTAAGAGCTGTCTCATGATCTCACCGCTTCCCAACAGGAAAGGAATGAAGAATATCACTCTGAACAGTCCTCTTCCCTTGATCTCCTTGTTCAGCAGGATCGCGATGATCAGTGAAAGGATGATCGTGAGCGGGAAGGTCGTAAGCGTGTATTTTACGGTGTCGATGAAGGTCGGTACAAAATCGACATCCTCGACAAACGCGCGCTTGTACTGGTAAAACGTAATGCCCTTGAGCTTCATGCCGATGATCTCTACGGTCTCGGCAATGCTTATCCTCAAAGAGAAGAATATCGGATAGATGAAAAAGGCAATGAGTCCGATAATGAACGGAGTTACGAAAACCAGTCCTTTTAATGCGTTCTTGGCTCTCAAAGAGAGGACGCGCTTTCTCTTTTTTGCAGCAGGTGCGTTATTTTCAGCCATCAGCGTCCACCTCCGATCACTACATAATCCTTTGCAGGGATCGTGATCCCTTCGAAGGTCTCATCTTTATCCGAATAGTTCAGATATATCGCGGTTCCGTCCTCGTACTCGATCTTTCTCGACTTCTCGCTGAGTACGGTATGCGCGGTCATGCGCTTGCCCGCGAGTGCTCCGAAATTCTCCTTGAACTCCCTGTAGGTATCGGTGAGCACGGGCTTCCAGTCGCTCCATGTGGAGGAGAAAAGCGTATCCGCGTCGGTATCGCGCAGTTTCAGCGCCGACTCATAGGTCAGGTAGAACATCGGCATGGAGCCGAACTCGATCCACTGGAGTTTCTGAGTCTGCAGGTCATACGAGAGATTGCCCGCATTCCCTGAAGAATAAGGGATAAGTCCCGAGATGACCATCTGTACGAAAGGTACGGCGTAGTCCGTGATCGCCAGTCCGAAATTCGCATCGCTTATGCCGTAGATATAATCCGCGGATCCGAACACGTACTGGTTCTGGCCTTTGACGGCGATCGACTTTCCTGCCGCCTCCGTGTCCTTCAGAGTGTTCTTAAGTTCCTCGACCGTCTCGGTCTTGGTGTAGGGATGCCACTCGTTAAAATCTGGATACGCGAAATATCCGATATCGAAGTAACCGATGCCGAGTCCGGGATAATTGTCATACTTGCCCAGCATCTTTGTATTTGTATTTCTTATCGCCGCGGGATTTCTGAGGTACCTGAAGGTTCCGTCGAAGTCCTTCAACGCGATCTCCGTATTAAGGCCGTTGTAGGCAACTTCCTTTTCGCGGTCGAGTCCGTTGGTCTCCGAGGAAGCCGCAACGAGATCGCTCTCGATGAACACCCTTATCCCGGGATTGGCGGCTGCGTATTCGGACATATCCTTCAGACCGGATTTCCCGCCGAGATGCCTGTCGGGTCCCCAGTATTCATACTCGTTGTAATCCTTCTGCCAGCCCGTGAGGATGAGCTCCGTATCGGTGATGCCCTGCATCTTGAGCGCGTCGAGGATCTCAACCGCCTGGTCGAAGGTCGTCATCGTAACATATTCGTCAAATACGATGCCCTCTTTGGTAGTTCCCATGAGGAGCTGGAGTGCCAGTGCCGTATTGTCGACTTTATCGGCCTTGTTCAGCTGTCCGGCCGATATTAGGTAGTTCCTGTAAACATCTGCCATTCCGCTGTAATTGGCCGCTTCTTTGTCGAGGAACGCGTATCTGATGACCTTATCCTCAGGGATGAGCTGCTTATCCACACGCTGTACGATACCGCCGGTGGCCGTATTGCCGTCGCCGCTCGAAATGCTGTACATGTCAACGTTGTAGACATTGCGCACGTAAACCTCAAAACCGGCTCTGTTCAGATCGAGCACGACTCCCGAAGGATAAACGCCGATTCCGGTATTTGACTCGCCTTCGGTCGCGTAACCGAATACCGCGCTGTCACCGTTCTTTATTCCGAAAACAGGCAATGCGGCCGTGTAACGCTCGTAATTGAAGAACAGGTTGTTCAGGCTGACCGCCTTGTTGGAATAGGTGTAGTAGATCGCCATCTTTGCGTTCGCGGAGCGCTCTCCGACGCGCTCAAAGCTCGTTACGGCGCCGCTTCCGTCGGGATAGAACAGATATCCCTCGTTTTCGGTGCCGCAGGCTCCGAGATACGGGAGCACCGCTATCGTGGTGACCGCAAATTTGGACTTTTCCTCGATCTTATCGTAGGGAACCCTGACAACCAGTTCGTCCCCTTCGATCGTATACTCGACGGTTATATAGATTCCGGGGGCCAGGAACCCGTAGGTAACTCTCACGCCGTTCTCTATGTACTCTGAGGTAAGACTGCCGCAGTCCTTGCCGGCCGAAGCCTCCTTAACACCCGAATCTCTCTTTTTCAGATCGTTGTACTTGATCGTGATCGCGGACTGCATATGCGCTTTCCACTGCTTGTTCGACTTTTTGAGTGTCGGATAGACCTCTTCGTCCACGATCGACTTATAGAGCTTTCCGCTCTTTAAGTCCCTTATCTGTATCGCACCCTTGACATCGCTGTAGAGGAGCTCGAGCTGTCCGTTATTTGCGATCGGTACATATTCTCCGTCGGCCTGCAGGTCGGCGTCGGCCTCGGGTGCCTCATATTCGTTGCTGTATGTTATCGCGTTCTGTCTTGCTTTCTTGATCCTTGAGGAACCTACCAGAAATAAGACCGCGACTATGATAAAGAAAATGATGGTGCCTAAACGGCTCAAGAGAAAATCCTTGATCATT
>CAMZAI010000073.1 GCA_947304065.1 uncultured Clostridia bacterium
AAGGGTGGAATGGCGGTGTAAGAGACCACCGGCGGCCCGGTAACGGGTCCGCGCTGTGTAAACCCCACTCGAAGCAAGACCAAACAGGAGGCTGTGCGGCTGCCCGTCGCGTCTCCGGGTAGGTTGCGTTCTGCCGTCGCAAGGCGACAGAGGAGCTGTGCGGTAACGTACAGTCAAGAAAGATGATCGTTTAATACAGAACCCGGCTTATTGCACGGCAAAGAGCAATGCGCCCTCCGTTTTTCGGAGGGCGCACTTTTTATGCAAAGCAAAAAGTGAGTAAACAAAGTCTTTTTTACGGATGAATAAAGCAGCTCAATGCGTTATACTGAAAAAAAACAATTAAGGGAGGTATCTGCCATGGGGAAAAAGATTAACATTGATCCTGCCAACAGAGTTACTTTCAACAACAATGTGGACTACTGCGTCGGAACGGGACGCCTGGGTCTGGCTCTTACGGAAGAGTATCTGAAGGAGCTGGAGTATGTCCAGAAAATGATCGGGTTCTCATATATCAGAGGTCACGGACTTTTCTCGGATGACGTGGCGATCTACCACGAATACGAAGAGAACGGCGAGACCAGAGTCGAGTACAACTATACCTACATTGACAGGATATTTGACGCCTACTTAAAGCGCGGGATCCGTCCTTATCTCGAGCTCGGGTTCATGCCGGGACAGCTTGCCTCCGGCACGCAGACCATTTTTTACTGGAAGGGCAATACGACGCCTCCCAAGGATTACAGCAAGTGGACGGGCATGGTGGTCTCGCTCCTTGCGCATCTGAGAGAGCGCTACGGCGAGGAGACTCTTACCTGGCCCATCGAAGTATGGAACGAGCCGAATCTGCCCGGCTTCTGGTACAAGGCCGACATGCAGGAGTATTTCAGGCTGTTCAAAGAGACCTTCCTGGCGATCAAGGCTTATGACAAGCGCTACACCGTCGGCGGACCTGCCATATGCGGAGTAAACGACGCGGAATGGATCAGGTCTTTCCTGAAATTCTGCAAAAAAGAGGGCATTCATCCGGACAGGATAACAAGGCATCATTACACAGTAGAATTCCCGACCAGGGAGGGACACTACGATTATTCGAAGCTTGAAGATCCCGTGATGCGCTTTGAGAACCTTAAGTCCACAAGGGACATCATTGATTCCTTCGATGAGTTTAAGGGTCTTCCGATCCATCTGACGGAATTCAGCACATCATATACTCCCCGCGGCGTGATCCATGACACAAATCTCAATGCGGCGTATCTTGCGGGACAGCTCGCGGGACTCGGAGACGTGAACGAAGCCTATTCTTACTGGACGTTCGGAGATGTATTCGAAGAGCAGGGCGTGCAGAACTCGCTCTTCCACGGAGGCTTCGGCCTCGTGGCAGCAGGCTGCATCCCGAAGCCTACCTTCTGGACCTTCCGCTTCTTCAAGCAGCTGAAGCAGTTCGGAAGCGAATGCGTATACAGGGATGAGGCTGCGGTAGTGGTAAAGAACGGCACGGGTTATTCGGGCGTGCTCTGGAATACCGGCGAGGACGAAAAGGATGTCGTGCTGAGCTTTAACGGCGCGTCCGGAGAGTATTCGCTGGTTGTCGAGACCGTAGACGAAACGACCTGCAATCCCCTGAAGATGTGGCATGACATCGGGGAGCCGCAGTATCCGACGGCGGCCGAGGAAGAGCTGATCAGGAACGCGTCGATGCCTCTTGCCGGCAGTTCTGTAGTAAAGGCCGAAAACGGTGCGGCAGTCGCACAGTTTAAGGTCGCAAAGCACGGCGTTATTCATTTCACTCTCACAAAGCGCAGCTTCAAGCCGGACCGCGGCTATGATTACGAAAAGGTGCTTTCGTTCCATTGATTCTTAATTATCTGCGTTGTATAATAAAAAACAGGTCGGGACGGGGGCGTTTGCAGTCGCCCGCAAACGGCAAAATATCACGGAAGAGGAGAAAAATATGGCAAAGAGACTTGTTACGAGAAGCGATTTTGACGGACTTGTATGCGCGATGCTCCTTAAGGAGATCGGCGAGATCGAAGAGATCAAATTTGTACATCCCAAGGATGTCCAGGACGGTAAGGTAGAGCTGTCCGAGAACGATATCACGACCAACCTTCCTTTCGATCCCAGAGTGGGACTGGCGTTCGACCATCACGAGAGCGAACTTATCAGAACCGCTAACATCCCCGGCGCAAAAGAAAAGTATATCATCAACGGAACCGCAAAGAGCGCGGCACGCGTAGTATATGAGTATTACGGCGGCAAGGAGCGCTTCGCGCGCGTATCCGAAGAGATCATGTGGGCCGTTGACAAGGGCGACAGCGCAGATTTCACCAGGGACGAGATCCTCAATCCCACCGGCTGGGTACTCTTAAACTTCCTTATGGATGCAAGAACCGGTCTCGGAAGATTCCATGATTTCCGCATTTCCAACTACGACCTGATGATGGAGCTGATCGACTACTGCGTAGAGCATTCGATCGACGAAGTTCTTGCTCTTCCCGACGTTAAGGAGAGAGTCGATCTGTACTTCGAGCAGCAGGAGCTCTTCAAGGCACAGCTGCAGCGCATCGCGAAGGTTCACGATAAGGTTGTTGTGATCGATCTGCGTGCTGAGGAGACGATCTACGCGGGCAACAGATTCTATGTATACGCGATGTATCCCGAGACTCAGATCTCCGTTCATGTGGCGTGGGGCTTCAAGAAGCAAAATACCGCTGTCATGATCGGTAAGTCCATTATCAACAGAAGTTCCGATTTCGATATCGGCGAGCTCTGCTTAAGCTACGGCGGAGGCGGTCACAAGAACGCAGGAACCTGCCAGCTCGAGAACGATGTTGTGGATTCCGAACTGCCCAATATCATCAATAAACTGAACGGGAAATAAGGGTAAAAATTGTTACTGATCCCCCAAAAGCGGGTTTGTAAAAAAAGGGAAAGCGTGATATAATATTTCCTGTTCCGAAAGGGACGAAATTTATTTTGTGGAGGAGTATATAATGAAAAAGTTTTTAGCAAGACTGTGTGCATTCGCATTGATCATTGCTATGCTCGTTCCCGCTAACGTTTCGCGGGCAGCTGCATACGATCCCGATGCGGATTTCACAGGCAAGACCGTCATTCTTCACACAAATGACGTGCACGGAGCACTCGAAGGCTACAAGTACGCAAAGGGCCTTAAGGCTGCTTTTGAAAGAGCGGGCGCAGACGTTATCCTTGCGGACGCAGGCGATTTCTCACAGGGAGATCCCACCGTCAGCTACTACAAGGGACTCAGCGCGATCAAGACCATGAACAGAGCTCATTATGATGTAGCTACTCTCGGAAACCATGAGTTTGACTACGGATGGGCAGTACTTAAAAAGAACCTCAAGAAGGCTAAGTTCCAGGTTGTATGCGCGGACGTTCTCGAAAACGGCAAGGTTCTCGCAGGCACCAAGGCTAATACAGTTATCACCACCAAGGGCGGCGTTAAGGTCGGATTCTTCGGCCTGGAGACACCCGAGGCTCAGACAAAGACCAATCCCGCTCTGATCAAGGGACTCACATTCCTTGCAGGCAAGGATATGTTCGCCTGCGCCCAGGCACAGGTTGACGAGCTCAAGGAAAAGGCTGACGTTATCATCTGCCTCGCTCACCTCGGCGTAGATGACGAGTCGATCGGAAACAGATCGATCGATCTCTGGAACAACGTTACCGGCATCGACTATATCATTGACGGACATTCACATACCGTTATGACCGAAGGCGAAAAGGGCGAGAAGATCCAGTCTACCGGCACAAAGTTCGCTAACATCGGCGTTATCGTTATCGACAACAAGACCAAGAAGATCGTTGACAACTACCTCATCGAGGTTGATGAGACTCTTCCCGCTTCTTACCTCGTTAAGAAGAAGGCATATAAGTACATCAACAAGATCGAGGAGCTTTACGGAGAAGTATTCGCTAAGTCGGAAGTTGACTTAAACGGCGAGAAGGCACCCGGCAACAGAACCGAAGAGACCAACAACGGCGATATCATCACCGATGCCATGATCTGGACTGTTATGCAGAATAAGGAAGGCCTTACCGTAGATGACGATCATGTAGTAGCCATCACCAACGGCGGCGGTATCCGTGCGGCTATCGCGGCAGGCGATGTTACAAAGAAGGATGTATTCACTGTTCTTCCTTTCGGCAATACCGTTGCTCTTGTATATGTAACCGGCGCTGAGCTGCTCGAGGCTCTTGAGGCTTCGTGCCAGAGCTGCCCTGAGGCGGTCGGCGGATTCCCTCAGATCGCAGGCATGAAGATCACGATCGATACCTCAAAGGAATATCAGAAGAACGACGAGACTTATCCTAATTCGACTTACTACGGACCCAAGAAGATCACCCGTGTGACCATCGATGAGGTTAACGGCAAGGCATTCAACGAGAAGGATATCTACGCTGTTATCACAAACAACTTCTGCGCGGACGGCGGCGATACATACTATGTATTCGGCAATTCCACGACCAAGTTTGATACAGGTACTCCTCTTGATGAGGCTCTTATGGCTTACATCACCGAAGAGCTCGGCGGCGTTATCGGATCTAAGTACGCTAAGCCTCAGGGACGTATCACCGTTAAATAACAATCAAATAACCGAGTATTATCTGAGAGGCATCACCTTCGGGCGGTGCCTCTTTTTTTCACATTTTATTCACCGTTTTCACAATATTTGCTCACAAAAGAATGATATTTTACTTTACAGATCGATCGTAAGACAATAAAATCATAAAGGCGCAACGAAGCTAAAGGAGGTGAGGCTATGGCATCTCAGACAGTGTTCAAACGATACGAAAAGAAATATTTGCTGACGCGCGAACAGGAAGAAAACTTTCTTAAGAAGATCGAAGGCAGAATGAAGCTTGACCAGTACGGCGAGTGTACGATCTGCAATATATATTTTGATACTCCGGATTACGACCTTATAAGGGCATCGCTAGAAAAGCCCGTATACAAAGAAAAGCTGAGACTCAGGACCTACGGCGTTCCGACAAACGGCGAGCACAGGGCCTTTGTTGAGATCAAAAAGAAATATGACGGAGTTGTCTATAAAAGAAGGGCAGAGATGAGTCTTGCCGAAGCCGAGGATTACCTCTACAGGGGAATACATCCGCAGCTCGATACGCAGATCATGCGTGAGCTCGACTGGTTTTTAAAGACAAATCCCGTACAGCCCGCGGTATATCTCGCATATGACAGAAGAGCATACGCGGGAGTCAGGGAACCCGAATTCAGACTGACGCTCGACCGCAATATCAGGGCCAGATATAAGCAGCTGAACCTGACCGACGGCGCGGTCGGAGAGAGCGTTATCCCCGAGAACATGACGCTTATGGAGATTAAGATCCCCGGAGCGATGCCGTTCTGGATGTCGAGACTGCTCTCGGAACTGGAACTGTTCCCGGTCAGCATTTCCAAGTACGGAAGTTATTACAAGGATCATCCCGAGCTCTTTATGAGCGCGGTAAACAATCATAAAAAGTATTTCGATCCCGCAAACGACGTGGTCGCCATCGACGCGGCACGCTCGAGAAAAGAAAGGCACATGAACAAGGCGGGAAGCTGATCCCGAAAAGGAGGTAATCATTATGTTTGACAGTATTATTTCATCGGCTGCGGGAGTGACCGCAAGCGAATTTCTCATTTGTTCCGCAATTTCACTTGTGTTCGGCGCTGTCATCGCGCTCGCGCACAGCTACAAGAACCGTTACTCGAAGAGCATGCTCCTGACTCTGGTAGTGCTCCCGATCGTGATCCAGACCATCCTGATGCTCGTAAACGGCAATATCGGCGCAGGCATCGCCGTACTCGGCGCGTTCTCGCTGATCCGTTTCCGTTCGCAGCCCGGCAATTCGCGTGAGATCACGAGCATTTTCCTCGCGACTGCGGTAGGCACCGCGATGGCGCTCGGATTTGTGGCAGTGGCAGCAGTCCTGCTCGCGTCGGTTGTTATCGTGACTGTTGTCATGGTTAAGCTGGGCATCGGAGAAAAGGGCGCTGACAAGCATCTGCGTGTTACGATCCCCGAGAACCTTGATTATGAAGGACTCTTTGACGACATTTTCGAAGCGTTCACCGACAGATGCGAGATGACAAAGGTCAAGACCGTGAACATGGGCAGCCTTTACGAACTCGACTATGAGCTGACAATGAAGAAGGACGTCAAAGAAAAGGAATTCCTTGATGCGATCAGATGCCGCAACGGCAACCTGAACGTTATCCTGGGCAAGGTAATGACGGCCCGCGACGAGCTTTGATGCGCACCATATCCGAATACAGATATTCATCCCCTCCCGATTGCGGAGGGGATTTCTTTTTGTGCGATAATACTTTAAAAATGTGAAATTCTATTGTAAAATATTAAAAAGATGATGTGAGAAGACATCATCGGTGGGTTTACATGGCAAAGCCGTTTTTTACAGGAGAAGGACTATGGATTTCGGAAAAGCACTGAAGTTTTCGGCAAACGAGACTACTGTTGAGGATTGCTATTCTTATCTGGACTGCGATGTGGTGATCATAGATAAATACGTTCCCTCGCGCCTTGAATCGTCTGTTGCGTGCATTGCGCAGGACGAGCTGCCGGGCGGCGGGACCGTGATCCTTTTCGATAAGGAATATTACGGAACGCTGGCGCTTCGCATCCCTTCGCAGGATAAGATCAAGACGACCATATATATCAACGGCGAAGAGTATGAATATGCGACCGCGCCCGCTGACGAGAACAGCCTCTATGCGCTCGTCGGCGGACCTTTCGAGCCCGGCTGCAGACTGAAGCTTGCCGTATCGATGCCTTCGAGAACGGCGGTGATACCATATAATTCAGAAATGAAGTTTGACTGCGTTTCCTGCGACAACGGTACCGTTTCTTTGAGCGAACGGCGCTCGCGCTTCCTGATAAGGCTTGAGACGCCCGCTGAGCTTGTGACGTTTACTTTGCCCGAAGGCTATGACATAGAGATAGGCGGGAAGTCCCGCGGCAATTCCGCAGCGCTGATCATCGGCGAGAACCTGTTTACCGGCTATAAGCTCAGGATATTTACGGAGGGACATTCTTCCTACCGCGATTTCGATCTGGTGGTAATGCAGGCGGTCCCGGAGTCGGAACTCGATTCCTGCGCAGCCAACGCGTATACGCCCATCACGGGCGCATTTGCCGGAGAGGCATGCTATGTTATCGACAGACGCAGCAGCAATACAGAGAACGCCACACACGGAACGCTTGCGGATCCGATGCTGAGGATCGATCCGGTCACCGGATACAAGTGGGGCAGGATCAGCGCCGACAAGGCTGATTACTATTTTGAAATCGAGAACGGCGGCTACGAGGTCATGGCGTCCTTCACATCCGAAGGCGCGCGCCTGATCGCGAACCCCGGAACCGAATATGAGAAGATCATGGTCAGGGATACGACGACCGAGGAGCAGAGAAGCGGGATCAGGATCATCGACGGACAGCTGGTACTCTCGGTATGCGAGGGCGATCCCGGTGCCGATCTGATGACGCTTACGATCCGCGCGATCGATACGGTCGCTGTGGAGAGCGGCTATGAACTCGTGTATGACGGAAGGAAGCAGGGAGCGGAGCAGCAAACTGACGATGAAGGCCCTGAGTACACGGAAGAATATGAAGACGAGCCCGAGGACAATACCAATATCGAGCTTGATCTGCCCACGGCCGAGGACTACGGCGATACCGAGCCCGAGCCTCTGCCCATCAGCATAGAAGCGGAGAATGTCGGTGAAGCGGAACTGAGCGCGTATGCGGTGGAGGAAGAACCGGAAGAGGAGCCCGCGGATGAGGCTGAACCCGAGCCGGAACCGGAGGAACAGCCTGCGGATGCCTTAGAGCCGGCGCAGCCAGAGCCTGCAGAAGTGCAGCCTGAAAGAAAGGCAGCCGAGCCCGTATCAGTCCGCACGGTATCCGTACAGCCCGCAGCGCCCAGGATCACGGTATCAAAGACTCCTACCGTTGCAGACAGGAAGAGAGAAGCCACTCAGACATATATAAATACCAAGCTTGCTGCAAAGAAGAATTCCGACGCAAAGAAGGCGTTGGGCATAGCGGCGACGGCGCTTGCGGTCGCAGGCGGTATTTACGCCCTTTTCAAAAAAGACAAGAAATAATGATAAAAACCGTACCTCCGAGCGGGGTACGGTTTTTGGATCTTTAACTCTGTATCTCAGCTTCCACCTCTGCCGCGATCTTCGCGGAACCTGCTGCGTCCTTCGAGTAATAATCGGCTCCGATGCTCTTTGCGAGCTCGGCGGTAAGTACCGCGCCGCCGACCATTATCTTGCAGTCGGGGCAGTTCTCGTGCAGGAGAGCGATCGTCTCTTCCATGTTGTGCACCGTGGTCGTCATCAGGGCCGAGAGGCCGACGAGACGGATATTATATTCTTTAACGGTCTTTATGATCTCTTCCGGATCCACATCCTTGCCCAGATCTATAACTTCATATCCGTAATTTTCCAGAAGCATCTTTACGATATTTTTGCCGATGTCATGTATGTCGCCTTTTACGGTCGCCAGAACGATCTTCATGTGGCTAGAGGACGTATCGGCGGGCAGACCTGCCTTGATGATGTCAAAGCCGCGCTTTGCGGTCTCGGCGGCGCCCATGAGCTGCGGGAGGAATATCTTTCCCTGCTCGTAGAGCTCGCCTACGCGGTCGAGGGCCGGGATGAATTCGTTATTGATTATGTCGAGCGCCGACATAGAGCTAAGGAGCTCCTTAGTCTTTTCAGCAATAGCCAGTTTATTGCCGGAGACGATGATGTCGGATACGGATGAGCCCGAAGCAGGAGCACCGCCCTGAGCGTTTGCAGCTGTGGGAGTTCCTCCCAGCGCGCCTATGAGCCTGCTGCCCGAAGCTGCCGGAGCCGCGGTCTGCGCGGCGGCAGGATGAGCCTGCGCGTATTCGATATATTTTACCGAGCCTTCGTCCTCCATGCTCAGAACCCTGTGCGCGTGTACGGTCTGCATATAACGGTCCTTGGTCGGATCGATGATCGGGAGATTGAGACCGCAGGTAAACGCTTCGGCGAGGAATACCGAATTCAGGATCTCGCGCTCGGGCAGGCCGAAGCTGATATTGCTGACTCCCAGACATGTATGGAGGCCGAGCTTTGCGCGTGCAAGGCCGACGGTCTTTAGTGTTTCGCGGGCTTCCTTCTGGTTGGTGGAAACGGTCATTACCAGACCGTCTATGATCAGATTCTTCTTCGGGATACCGTATTCGGCCGCGCGCTTCATGATCTTCTCGGCGATCGCGATCCTGTCCTCGGCCTTGTCCGGAATGCCGTTCTCGTCGAGCGTCAGGCAGATCAGCGCAGCGCCGTATTTCGCGGCGATCGGAAGGACTGCTTTCATGTTCTCTTCCTTACCGTTGACCGAATTGATGATCGGTTTGCCGTTATAGTGTCTGACTGCGGCTTCGAGGGCCGCGGTGTCGGAAGTATCTATCTGGAGCGGGAGCGGACAAGCGCCCTGCAGCTCGGTGATGAGGCGGACCAGAACGCCGGCCTCGTCTATATCGGGAAGTCCCGCATTTACGTCAAGTATCTGTGCCCCGCACTCATATTCGCGGATGCCTTCGGCCAGCAGAAGGTCGAAATCCTGCTCGCGAAGCGCGGCGGAAATGCGCTTTTTGCCGGTAGGATTGAGGCGCTCGCCGACAACAGCGGTCTTATTGTCATAATCGACCAGCTCTCTTGCGGAGCAGACCATTGCATGGGATGTCAGCGCGTCGGGAGAAGCCAGATGTTCTTCGGGTTCGTCGCTCCAGAAATGAGGACCGCGGAAAGCGCCTCCGGTAAGCTGTCCGGCAAAAGTATCGGACATTGTCTCGCCCGACGAGGCGGTCACGCGGCGGACAACCTCGCGGATGAAGTCGGGATTGGTGCCGCAGCAGCCGCCTATCAGCTGGACTTTGTCAATGCCTTCGTCCCTGCAGCGGTCGAGTATCCTGCAAAGATCGTCCGCGTATTCGGCGGGCGTAAGGTCATATACGCATTTGCCGTCAACCGTGACCGGAAGGCCCGCATTGGCCTGGACTATCACGGGAACCTCGGAATAACGGCAGATCTCGGCTACCACGTCGGAAAGGTCAGCAGGGCCGAGAGAGCAGTTAACGCCTACAGCGTCAACGCCGAGTCCGCAGAGCGTAGCAGTCGCCGCGGCGGCGTGTGCGCCGAGGAAGGTCCTGCAGTTCTTCTCGTATGAGAGGGTGGCGATGACAGGAAGGTCCGAGTTTTCCTTGACTGCAAGTACCGCGGCTTTCATCTCGAGAAGGTCGGTCATAGTCTCTATTATGAACAGGTCCGTGCCGGCTTCATTGCCCGCGAGCACCTGCTCTTTATACAGCTCGTAAGCCGCGTCGAATTCGAAATCGCCGAGGGGCTTCAGCATTTTACCGGTGGGGCCGATATCCTGCGCCACGAAGCGCGCGCCGGACTTCCGTGCAATTTCCACTCCCGCACGGATCAGAGCCGCGGTGCGGTCGCCGAACTTCATGGAATTGGCGCCGAAGGTATTGGCCGTGACTATGTCGGAGCCTGCCTCAACGTAAGCGCGGTGTACGTTCAGTATCCTGTCGGGATTCGACAGGTTCCATTCCTCGGGAAGCGTGCCCGTTTCCAGACCCGCGGCCTGAAGCATGGTGCCCATGCCCCCGTCGAAGAATAAGTATTTACCGGATCTTAATGCATCGCGAAAATTCATTCCGATACCCCCAAAGCTCATAAAAATAGTGTATTCAGTATAGCATAGCAATTTATGGCCTGCAATCCGGTTGAATAATTATGTACGATCATTCGTAAGCTGCAAAGGAATGTAACGGCTTACATCCGAAATAAACGGAAAAAACCGCACGAAATCGGAATGGCTCCGACGTAAAAATCCGCACGGCGGAGCGTATCCGAACATACCATACCGATTCTGATTAATATAAATGAATGGGAGGTATGATTATGGCATATGACGGCGATTACAGAAAGCGGCTGAGGGAGATTGCCGACGAGGTCGGGCGTCCTCTGAACCTGATATGCTACGATATGGACAGAAACCACAGCTTCCTGAGTGATGTCATCAACGGAAGACAGAACATGAAGGTGGACGATCTGGAAGTATTCTGCAGCGTGGTAGGGATAGATCCCGAGGATTTTTTTGACTCGGAGCGGACAGACTCCGGCGACGGGAACAATTGCTCTCAGGTCTGCCTCGAAGTGATATATGAGGCCAAAAAATGCGATGACGTATTTCTCAGAACAATACTTGCGCTGCTGAGGGAGATCAACGGGCGCAGACAGATATAGGATAAAGCCGGAACATATCCCGGTGCCGACTAGTGAAGGGAGGTGCCGATATGGAGGTTGCAGACATTGAAAAGCTGGCGAGAAAGGACAGGAAGATCCTTCAAAGGCTGTCTCAGGACTACAGGGGAGTAGTCATCGACACGGTAAACAGAGCATTTGGCAGAAAATATTCAATAACGGATGAACTGGAAATCTTATCTTACAATTCTTTGGCATTGAGATCCGACAAAAGACGGGTCTACGAATGCAAAGTCGCGAAGGCGGAGAGCGGCGAACTGGCCCTTTGCCTTATCGAACGGGAACATGCGGGCGGTTCGGGAAAAGTAATGCTTGAATGCGACGAGCTTTTTCTGGACATGGGGAGCCTTGCACTGATCAGGACCAGGAATTCATGTAAAAATTCAGATAGAATGCGATGTATCATCGATACACCGGGCGGAGCGATCAAATTCGCGATACCCATAGTTGAGGTGGATTATGAGCGCGGGCAGATCATGAACATGATCGAGAACTGGGCGGAATAAACGATGCGGTACACCGGGAGCGAAAAGGCTGATAAACCGGGCGCGGGAGAGTGATCCCGCGCCTTTTTCCTTTTATCGGCAACGGGGTGGTTTACTTTTCTTTGCACGTGTTGTATAATGTACTGGTCAAATCAAGGACAATTCCGGTTTGTATCGACCATTGTTTCCCATTTTACATTAATTGCATCAGAATACACACGCGAAAGGATTTTTTTATGGATATGGAGAAAATGTCGCTTGCCGAACTTCGGGCATTGGCGAAAGAACAGGGAGTGAAGGGGTATTCCGCCCTTAAGAAGAACGAACTGATAGATGTCTTATCCGAAGTTCAGGAGAAGGCAAAGAACGAATTGAAGCAGGCAGCGGAGAAGAAGACCGCAAAGCCGGCGAA
>CAMZAI010000074.1 GCA_947304065.1 uncultured Clostridia bacterium
CAAGGATGGTGTGCTTGCCGTCGAGCATAGCGCAGAGCTGAACGGTACTTCTCCAGGTATGGTAATGTGTTCCGTAAACCTGCTTGCCGAATGTGGTATCGGTAACCTTTCTCGCAAGTTCATCGTACTGGGCCCATGTCATATCGTTTGTGGGATATGCAACGCCCGCTCTGTCAAAGATGTCCTTGTTGTAGAAGATAACCCAGAAATCGTTACGGAAAGGCAGCTCGTAAAGCTTGCCGTCAACGAGAACCTGATCGGTAGCGCCGGCGAACTTCTTAAGATCTACTTTATCCTTTGCGATGTAATCGTCAAGAGCAATGATCGCATTTTTCTGAACAAGTGTGGCGTAACCGGGAACGTCCTTGATCGTAACAACGTCAAAATCGGAACCCGAGCCCGAAAGCTCTGTTGCAAGGACCGTCATGTAATCGGTCGAGCCAAGGTCTACCATCTCGATTGTAACGCCCTGATGCGAAGCCTCATAAGCCTTCTTGATGTCGCCCCAGTACTGTGTGGTGCTCTCATCCCAGATAGCCCATTTTAATGTGATGTTCTGCGCGGGCTTGTCGCTCGATGTCGAACTGCTGCTGTTCGAGCTGCTGTTTGAACTGCTGTTTGAGCTGCTGCCCGAATTGCTGTTCGCATCGCCGCTGTCCTTCTTGCCGCAGGCGGTAAATACGGATGCTGCCATAACTACGCAGATCAGCAGCGCAAGAAATCTTTTCTTCATAAAATAACCTCCTCAGTTTAAAATATCCTCCCCCTGTGTTTCAAAAGGGTTAGTTACAGTTATGATTTTATCGTTTTTCCGTTTTCGCAAGAATGGAATAATTTATATTTGTCTGCACTTTCCTTTATATCGCCGCGCGGTATCGGATGCACTTTTCTTATATAACATGTCATTTTTTTAGTTTCCTTGTTATCGCGCCGCCGTTGGTGTAAAATATTCGCATGAAAAACGATAAGCATCCCTCAGAGAGCAAAAACAGAATAATTGTCATCACGGTCACGGTCCTGATCGTCGTCTGCGCGGCGATCATTTTCGTGAGTTATTCCGTATTCCAAAATTATCTGGAGACCAGTCTGATCCGCTCTTCCGAGGCCTCGCTCCGTCTGGTGTCCGACAGCATCGACTCGGATCTGGCGAATGTTTACCGTCTCGTACGCTTCTGCCGCACCAACCCCTCGATAGCCGACTATATCGACAGCAATCCCGAACCTGGCTCTGTCAGATCGGTCGCGACGCACAACCGCATCTCCGAGGAATTTGCCGGCAATTCTTCATCCTCATACATACCGCGTCTTGCGGTGGTCACCGGAGAGCATTTCCTGCAGATCGTCAGCACCACCTACTCTTCCACCGCTGATCTTTCGGCAGAACTGCCTGCGCAGGATTTCTTCGTGAAACTGCTCGATGCCGACGATTATGATTTCTCGACGGGATTCATAAAGGATCCCTTTTACAGGAACGGCATACAGGTCCTTCCGATCGTCAGGCCCATAACCTACCGCTTCAGCTCGGCCACGGGCGGATGCCTGTTCATGGAGCTTTCCTCCGCTCTTTTTACCGATGCTTTCAAACGTTACCAGACCGAGGAGGACAGCCGCATATATCTGAACCTCCCCGGACACTGCTACTGTTTCGAGGAAGGTTCCTTACAGGAGGTTGCCGGCTTCACCGTACACGGAACAGTAAGCGAAGCCGCTCTTCTGTCGGATACCATGGTCCAAAAGGTCACCGATTTCCGCGGCGTAAATACGATACTCGCGACCATTCCCATCGACATGAACGGATGCAGCATTTCCGTAAGCATCTCACTCTCCAGGCTGCATTCACAGCAGCTTCTGATGTGGCTCGGAATCTTCTCGGTGCTGGTCATGATCACGATCGCGGGCATCATCTTCATGCGCCGCCGCATAGCCGGTGAAAAAGAAAAGAACGATCTCGAGTACAAGATGCTCCAGAGTCAGATAAACCCGCATTTTATCTACAATACGCTTAATTCCATCAAATGGATGGCAACCGTGCAGGGTTCGGAAGGTATCGCCGAGATGACCACGGCCCTGGCCAAACTCTTAAAGAGTCTCTCAAAGGGCACGAGCCTTAAGGTTCCGATACGCGAGGAGCTCTCCCTTCTTCGCGATTACTGCACCATACAGAGCTACCGCTACGGAGGCACGATCGGAGTCGACTTCCGCGTTGACGATCCTGCGATAGAGGATTTCAGCATAGTCAAATTCACGCTCCAGCCTCTCGTGGAGAACGCGATATTCCACGGCATCGAGCCGAAGGGTTCGGGACATATCGATGTGCATCTTTGGTTTGAGGACGGGCTGATACGGATCGACGTGACCGACGACGGCGTCGGAATGTCTCCGGAAAAAGCGGCTTCTATACTCACAAGCGGAAATGAAACAAAATCCGAGTTCTTCAGGGAGCTCGGCGTGTACAATGTTAACCGCCGTCTGCAGTTTGAATACGGCGACAGGGCCGGGATAACGATATCCAGCACGGAAGGTTCGGGCACCACGATGACGGTGCGGATCCCGGCGGAAAATACAGGAAACTGATACGGCACAGCCGTTTTTATAGAGGAGTGATCCAATGTATAAGCTGCTTATTGTTGACGACGAGCCCCTCGTTCAGGTCGGAGTGCGTTCGATGCTGAACTGGAGCAAGCTCGATATCGAGGTGATCGGCACAGCCCCGAACGGCCGCGCAGCGCTCGATATCATCGAAGAGAAGCATCCCGACATCGTTGTCACGGATATAAAGATGCCCGTCATCGACGGGCTTGAACTCGTGCGCTTATGCCGCGAGCGTTACGGCGAGCGCGATCCCCATTTCATTTTCCTGACCAGCTACGAAGAATTCCAGCTTGCCCGTCAGGCCATCGTCTACGGCGTGTCCGACTATCTTGTAAAGCTTGAGCTCTCTCCCGCACTTCTTGAGGAAGCCGTCATGCGCGTGATCGAGGATATCCGCAAGATCCGTGCGATGCAGACGAGCGAGCTTACGCTTGCAGCCCCGCTGCGCGACAAGTTCTTTATCAGGCTTCTCAATAATCTGTTTGAGACCGGCGATCAGTTTATGCTCGAGAGTAAAGAACTCGGACTTTCGTTTGATTCGACAGCATATACCTGCTGCGCGGGCACGCTGAGCTCCGCGGACGCCGACGGAATGCCGGTCGAAAAGCAGCTCTCTTTGTACAGCTCCGCTCTCAGCATGATCGGCGAGCTTGCCGAAAAATATATGACCGCATACTGCATCGCGCTCGACATGAGACATTTCGCGCTCATCTTCTGCGGTGACGCCGACAGCGGAAAGCTTCACGGTATCCTCGCCTCGATCGGAGAGACCGTATTCAAATACTACAAAGTCGCATTTACCTGCGGTACAGGCTCGCGTGAAGCGGCCCCGCTGTCCATCGGCGAATCCTACCGCAGCGCGCGAATGGCTCTCCTGCAGGCAAACGCCGAAACTCCGATCGTAGGCTTTGACTCGCTTTCCGCGGATTCACTCGTACACAGTTCCTTCAATATGGCCATTTTCAAGAATTCGCTGACAAAGGCTTTTGAGGAATACGACTCGGATGAGCTCAGGAAGCTCATTAACAGCCTCTGCGCATTGTTCGCAGAGCATCCGGGCGGATATGTTCAGGCGCTGGACGCCGCTTCGAATATCCTGTATCTGGCGATCTCTTTGCTTCCTGACGCCGAGGAGCTGCTCTCGGGCATTTTCGCAGACAGTCCCGACGGATACCGTTCGCTCTATCATCAAAAGAATGTGGAGCAGATCGTCAGATGGCTCTCGCACTTCGGCGAAAGCATGTGCGCGATCTTTGACGAGCGCAGGAACGATCATAAGAATCACATTGTCAGCAATGTCAAAAAATATATCTCCGAACATATACGCGAGCGTCTGGTCCTCGACAAGGTCGCAGCGGCTTTCGGCATCAGCCCCAATTACTTAAGCCAGCTTTTTGGCAAATACAGCGATCTGGGCTTTTCGGAGTATGTCAATTCCTGCAAGATCCGCGAGAGCAAGGAGCTTCTGGCCACCGGTCGCTACAAAGTCTATGAGGTCGCCGACATGCTCGGCTACGAAAGCGCATTCTACTTCAGCAAGGTATTTAAAAAGGTCGAAGGCATCGCTCCGACAGAATATCTTGAACGTCCGCACTAATGAAAAAGCCTGCGCCGCCGGGGCACAGGCTTTCTTCACGCCAGATGCTTTTTTATTTCGGTCACCATCTCGGTAATGTTCAGAGGCTTCGCAATATGTCCGTTCATTCCGGCCTCTGCGGCAGCCTTCACATCGGATTCGAAGGCGTTCGCAGTCAGGGCGATCACAGGCAGTGATGCAAGTGTTTTATCGCTCAGATTCCTTATGATCTCCGTTGCCTCATAGCCGTCCATCTCAGGCATATAGATATCCATCAGCACAAGATCGAGCTCACCCGGCTTTGAGCGGGCAACAGTCTCCACCGCTTCCCTTCCGTTCTCTGCGGTCTCGACCTCAAATCCGAGCTTTATGAGTATCTTCTTCGCCATCTCGCGGTTGATATCCATATCGTCGACCAGAAGCACTCTGCGTCCCTTAAACGGCTGCTCCGCGATGATGCCGCCCGCCGCAAATGCGCCTCCTCCGGATATTCCGGAAGCATCACCGGCCTCTTTTTCTGCCGGAGCCCCGGTCACCGTCAGTCTCACATCAATGGTAAACTCTGTTCCGACATTCTGCTCCGAATCAACTCTTATCGTTCCGCCCATCATGTCGATAATGCCCTTTGTAATAGCCATTCCGAGACCGGTTCCCTCTATCCTGCTGACCGCGGAGGTACTCTCTCTTTCGAACGCGTCGAATACATGCTTCGCGAATTCTTCGGACATTCCGATACCGTTGTCCCTTACCTTGATCATATACGCCGCTTTATTATCGTCGTCGGTGCCGTCAGTTTCTTTAAGCACTACGGAGACTTTGCCGTTTTCGGGCGTAAACTTGTGTGCATTTCCAATGAGGTTCAGGAGTACGCGGTTCATTCCGGCTCTGTCACAGAGTACATAATTATCCTCCACGTCGGAGACATCGACCGTGAATTCTATCCCCTTCGACTCCATCTGCTGTCTGAACATATCGGCCGCATCCAGAACAAGCCTGCATATATCGGTCCCGCTCTCGTTCAGCTTACGCTTTCCGGCCTCAATGCTGCTCATCTCGAGGATATCATTGATCAGCTCTAGCAGATGCGCACTCGATGCGTCTATCTTGGCGAGATACTCCCTGACTTCGTCAAAACCCGCATTCGGATCCCTCGCAAGGGCCGTATATCCTACGATCGCATTCATGGGCGTACGTATGTCATGCGACATGTTCGAGAGGAACTCGGTCTTGGCCTTGCTGCTCTCTTCAGCCTGTATCCTGCGGACATTCGACTCCATTGTTCTCTTTCGCATTATCGTATAAATACTGTACATGATGAGCAGCGCGAAAACGATCACTACCACAAAGATCAGGGTATTACGGTCGAGCTGCCTTTGCGCTTCGGCGCCCGATACATCGCCGATCGTCAGCACTGTCTGCTGGAACCATATCAACAATGTAAAAAGGATCAGGAACAGCATCAGCATCCACATGATCATCGAATGTCCGAAACGGTTCTGTCTGTCGCGCCTGAATATCAGCCAGTAAAAGAACAGACCGAACACACTCCAGCCCACGAGCAGAATGTAAGACTTTGTCGACAGTGAATTCTCCATGAAAGGATTCGGGATGATCGGGAACACGAAGAACAGTACCGACACGATTATTCCGAAGACGCCGAGGCATTGATGTTTCAGGCTTCCGCTCTTTCTCGCGGACAAAAACGTGCAAATCGAAACATAGCAGTACACGATCGATACGCTGATCGTCGTGATATCGATGATCCAGCTGATCGTTACGCGGCCGAGCAGAGGGATTATCATTGAGATAAACATTACCGCTTTTACAGCGTTTACATGTATTCCGTATTTGTTCTTTTTTGTGAGCGCCTTGGGCAGCAGATCGTCTTCGGCCATGCATGCGAGCAGGTTCGCGAGTATCCGATAGTAGCCGATAAGGCTCGTGGAAAGAGCCGCCGCCATCGCTACGAGCAGGATAAAAAGACCTGTCTTTCCGAGCGTCGCGTTAACGCTGTAATATACCGGGAATCGCTGGATAACGGTGCCACCGGTTCCTGCACCGATATAATCAACCCACGACGCGTACTCCTCGGGAATCGATACGAGCGAGACTCCTGACATCAGGATATAGATGAGTGCCGCCGAGATCAGTGAAAACATCATGATCACAAAGAATTTCTTCGGTTTGACCGCCGACACCTCGCTCGCGTGGCTGATGCCCTCGAAGCCCACATACGCCCACGGCGCGAAGATAACGATATTAAGGACCTGTATGAACGGTGCGAAAGAAACCTCTGAAAATGCGGGTGCATAATTGTCGATGCTCTTGGCGGAACCGAGGCCTCCGATGAACAGAACAGCCGCGGCAAAGAGCACGAACGCCGAAAGAGCTATATAGAACACGCGGCCTCTTCGGTTGTCCCTCGACGCGATAAAAGCAAACAGGGCGAGCAAAGCTATGGTTATGAGTATCTCGCCGAAATACACGTCATAGCCCGCGACGGTATAGTGGAAGCCCCACTGGATATAAGGCGCCACGAGATATCTCGCGATCAATATAAAGGCCGTAGAATTGGCCCACAGGATCGACATATATGCGAGGATCAGCGCCCACGAAGCAAGGAAAGCATGGTCAAAGCCCAGCATTTCCCTCGTAAATGCGTACGCTCCGCCGCTGTGCGGATAGAGCACGATCATGTGCCTGAAGCACGCGGCTATCGCGATCATTATCAGGCCGCCCGCGGCAAAGCCTATAATGGTTCCGACAGGACCGGCCAGCGGGAAGAACGTGGATCCGGGCATTACAAAAGCTCCCCATCCGACGGCCAGACCCATAGACAGGGCCCAAAGGTAAAATGCGTCGATACGGGAGCTTCTCTTCTGTTTCGCAGTATTATTATAACTCATATTATTCGTCTCAGTTGATCATTTTGCAAACAAACAACGGATTACATGTAATATTTTACACAAAGACGCCCCGAATAACAACTTTTTTGCTCTCTTCCCCCACATTATCATTGTCTGCGACCCCAAAATGCCTTATAATATTTGCGCTTGCTACCATTATCCGCATAAAGCACAGAGGATCAGCCCTATGGAAAGAATAATAGAGAACAGACTTCAGCTTAAAAAACGGGTTCTTGTGGTGGATGACGAGTTCATTAACCGCAGGCTGCTCGAAAAGATCATATCTGAAAAATACGAGGTGCTTCAGGCCTCAGACGGTGCCGAGGCTCTTGAGATCATAAAGGAGAACCGCAACACGCTCTCCCTCATTCTGCTCGATCTTCTCATGCCCAAACTGAACGGCTACGAGCTGATGGAGATCCTTAAGGAAGACGAAACCATGAACAGGATCCCGATCATCGTGCTCACATCCGAAAAAGAAGCCGAGGTTGAGACCCTTAATATGGGCGCGGCGGACTTCATCCAGAAACCCTACGACGTTCCCGAGGTCATTCTGGCCCGCATCAACCGCATCATCAGACTATACGACAGTATCAATATCCTGAACGCCACGCAGACCGATCAGCTGACCGGACTGTTTAACAAGGATTATTTTATCGAATACGTGGGCGTGATAGACAAATACTATCCCGAAAGGGCGATGGACGCAGTCGCCGTTAATATCAGCCGTTTCCACATCTTAAACGAGATGAACGGCCGTGCCTTCGGAAACGAAGTGTTAAAAGCGCTCAGCGATGCGATCAGGAACTGCGTCAGCGAAAGGCAGGGCATCGCCTGCAGGAATTCCGCCGACAGATTTTATCTGTACATTACCCACGTCGATGACGCCGAGGCTCTGAGACACTCTCTCGCAGCCGGCATTTCATCGCTGGTAAAGGACGCCGATTCCAGGATCAATATCGGTATTTACCCGAACGCCCAGACCAATCCCGACGCTCCCAAGCGCTTTGACTGCGCGCTTCTGGCCTGCAATTCCCTGCGTTCGGATTACAAGAGCTTCGTAGCCTTCTATGACGCGGAAATGTACAAAAAGGAAACGTTTGCCGAAAGACTCGTCTCCGACTTTGACGAAGCGATCCGCGAGAAGCAGTTCATTATCCACTATCAGCCGAAGTTCGACGTGACCGGTGATACGCCGTATCTTGCCTCCGCAGAGGCTCTGGTCAGATGGAAGCATCCGGAGCTCGGAATGATAAGCCTCGGCCTTTTTATCCCGTTCTTCGAGGAAAACGGCCTGATACAGAGGCTCGACAGATATGTATGGCAGGAGGTCTCAAATCAGATCGCGTGCTGGAAGAAGAAGTACGGCTTCTCGGTACCCGTTTCGGTAAATGTTTCAAGGGTCGACATAATGAATCCCGGACTCGTGAAAGAGATAGAGGGAATCGTAGAAGAAGCCGGAATCACACCGAACGATCTGTATCTCGAGATCACCGAATCCGCTTATGCCGAAGATTCCGACAGGGTCGTCGAAGCGGCCGGAAAGCTTCGTTCTCTCGGATATAAAATTGAGATGGACGATTTCGGGACAGGTTATTCTTCGCTGAATACTCTCGCAGTACTTCCGATCGACGTTCTGAAGCTCGACATTGATTTTATAAAGCATCTCCACACAAGCCCCAAGAGTCTCCGGCTTATCGAGCTCGTAGTCGATATCGCACGCTTCCTCGGCGCTTCCGTAGTTGTGGAAGGCGTTGAGAACAGCGAGCAGTACAACACCCTCAAAAATACCGGAGTCAATATCATTCAGGGCTACTATTTTTCGGTTCCCGTTGACAGCGAAGGCTTCGCGGATTTCATTCTGGAAAGGATCGCTTATGATAACCGTCAAAAGGCTTAAAGAGCTCGGCTGCGATACCGATAAAGGTCTTGAACGCTGCCTCGGAGACGCGGATTTCTACCTGGAGTTCATCCCCGACGCATTAAAAAAAGAGCGCTACGAAAAACTCGAAGCACTCATAAATTCCAAAAATCTCGATGCAGCTTTCGAAGCCGCGCACGGTCTCAAAGGCATCCTTTCAAACCTTGCCCTCGATCCGCTGCTCGAACCGGTCGTAAAGCTCACTGAATTACTTAGATCCCGTACAGATACGGATTATTCGGAGCTGTTAAAAGAGATGTGGGAACGATACAATCTGCTGGCAGCGGAAATGTAACCCGCCGGCAGCCGTCATCGGCATATATCTTAGCCGAGGATCTCGTCCACGTATCTTTCCAGATAAGGATCGGTGCCTCCGATCAGACCCTTTCCGCGGAGCATTTCCGCAATATCCGACGCGATCTGCTCGGCCAGGTTAACTACCGGGTCCGCAAGATTCGGCCTGTCGGGATTATATTTCCTGTCTTTCCAAAACGACACCGCGCAGCCTGCTTCCGCAAGGCTGCGTATTTTTGCGGCAAATTTCCCTTCCGTATCGAGCTCTGACAGCCTCCTGTAGGTCCACTTATAATACGGCGGATATACGCCCCTGACCAGAAAGAACAGCTCCATCGCAGCTTTAAGCCCCTCGAGCTTGCATAGCTGCGCGGCCACCGTATCTTTTCTGGTCATGCACCTCGCGTAATTAACCTGCAGCGACGCCGAAAATCGGTGAAGTTCGTCCGCAAGCCTTTCTCTCCAAATCTCATCGGGATAAAATTCCAGCAAGAGTTCTCTGAATGCAGAAAACACTCCAAGGTCGTCGCGGAACACCTCTCCGTTCACCGCCGTGGCCAGACAGGCATGATCGAGCTTACGCCACTGTTCGGGGCTTATCCTGCAGCCTTCGACATCGCATTCGATGCCCAGGATATTCGAATAATAATCGCGGATCGTCATCACTCCGCGCCGCTCTCTAAGACGCGCCGAAAGTCCTCCGTTCCCGCTTCCGTACGCAAGCCTGTCGTACTCTGCGGTCAGTCTTTCTCCGAAGCGCTCCATATCCTCATCCGTCAGCCACAAACACACTCCCGTACCGAAGTCATGATCCCTCGACATGAAATCATCGTACCCGAAGCAATCCGACCCCTCACCCGCGATCCCGACCGCGATCCGGCCCTCTTCCGCAGGGAATTTCTCATGTATCATCGGAGCTACTTTCTTTTCGTAAAAAATGCGGCTGCTCTCAAAGCGTTTCTGTTCCAACTTCTTATCCTCTCCGAAACAAAAAGACTATCCGGTCCCAGTTTATTTCATCTTCAATCATATTATCAATTTAAAACCAGAGGCAGAACAACTCCGGCCGCGTCATTCCTTCTATCAAGGCCGAAGTAAAAATTGTTATTGTTTTCCTTCTGTAATGTAAGGCGCAGGCCCGCAGGGTGTTTTGTCTCAAAACAATCAAACGGTTTCGTTTTGAGACAAAATATCCCGTCGCAGCCTGCGCCGTAACTACTCAGGTCACTTAAAACCCGAATTATTTTACATCCTTGATAGAGAAGCTTACGCGGCCCATCTTGTCCTTGCCGAGGCATACGCAGCGAACCTTGTCGCCGAGTGTAAGTACGTCCTCAACATGATTGATGCGCTCCTTCGCGATCTTCGAGATATGTACCATGCCTTCCTTGCCGGGTGCAAACTCGATGAATGCGCCGAAGTCCTTGATCGATACAACCTTACCGTCGTAGATCTTGCCCTCTTCGAAATCGGAAACGATGATATTGATCAGGCGGATAGCCTCCTGCATCATATCTGCCTCGGTTCCGCATACAGAAACGGCACCGTCGTCGGTAATATCGATCTTAACGCCTGTAGCGTCAATAATAGCATTAATGGTCTTGCCGCGCTGTCCGACAACATCGCCGATCTTCTGAGGATCGATCTGGATCTGGATGATCTTCGGAGCGTATTTGCTGACCTCGGGACGAGGCTCGGAAATAGCGGGCTTCATGCAGTTGTCCATGATGTAGAGACGAGCCTCACGGCAGCGTGCGATAGCGCCCTCTACGATAGGACGGGTAAGTCCGTGGATCTTGATATCCATCTGGATAGCGGTGATACCCTCGGTGGTACCGGTAACCTTGAAGTCCATGTCTCCGAAGAAGTCCTCAAGACCCTGGATATCGGTCAGAAGAACGAAATCGTCATCAGTCTCGCCTGTTACCAGACCGCAGGAAATACCTGCAACCATGCGCTTGATCGGAACGCCTGCTGCCATCAGTGACATGCAGGATGCGCATGTGGATGCCATCGAAGTGGAACCGTTCGACTCAAATGTCTCCGATACGCAGCGGATAGCGTAAGGGAACTCTTCCTCGGAAGGAAGAACAGGGATCAGTGCGCGCTCAGCGAGTGCTCCGTGACCGATCTCACGACGTCCGGGTCCACGTGATACCTTGGTCTCACCTACGGAGTATGCCGGGAAGTTGTAGTGGTGCATGTAGCGCTTTGCAACTTCGTTCTCATCAAGTCCGTCCAGCTTCTGCTGCTCGGAAAGAGGAGCAAGTGTGCAGACATCGCAGATCTGTGTCTGTCCGCGTGTGAACATTGATGAACCGTGAACTCTCGGAATAATGTCAACTTCAGCCGCAAGAGGTCTGATCTGTGTGATCTGACGGCCGTCAGGACGCTTGTGGTCCTTCAGGATCATCTTACGAACTGTCTTCTTCTCGTACTGGTAAACAGCATCACCGAGCAGGGCGAGCCACTCTTCGTTCTCGGCAAAAGCTGCCTCGAGCTTCTCTGTAATGGCCTTGATATTCTCCTCGCGCTTCTGCTTCTCGTCGGTAAATACAGCCTCTTCCATCTGCTCGGGAGGAACGATCTCCTTGATGGCGTTGAACAGCTCCTCGGGAACCGCGCAACTCTCGTAAGAATGCTTCTGCTTACCAACCTCGCGAACGATGTCGCTGATGAAAGCGATGAGCATCTGGTTTACGTCATGTGCCTTGTAGATAGCCTCGATCATCTTCGCTTCGGGGATCTCATTGGCACCTGCCTCGATCATGATAACCTTCTCGGCGGTAGATGCAACGGTAAGATTAAGATCGCCGTTCTTCCACTGCTCCTGGGTAGGGTTGATGATGAGCTCGCCGTCGATCATGCCGACCTGTGTGGTAGCGCAGGGGCCGTCGAAAGGAATATCGGAAATGCTGGTAGCGATCGCTGAACCGAGCAT
>CAMZAI010000075.1 GCA_947304065.1 uncultured Clostridia bacterium
ATCGAGCAGAGCAACAGCCTTTGCTGTCTGCTGGATACGTCCGATATTCGCCGCGATCTGCTCCCGGATCTGCGTGAACAGATCGTACTCGAGCGCAAAAAGACGGCTCTCGGCGTTCACGATCTTGTCCTCGAGATCTTTTAGCTCAGGCGTGGTATAACGCTCTGCGCCTGTCAGAGTCTGGCGTCTCGTCCAGTCCTCAGGCACCTGGTCCTTAAAGGAATTCGTAACCTCAAGGCAATATCCGAAATTCCTGCTGAACTTGATCTTCAGATTCCTGATTCCGGTGCGGTCGCGCTCCTTTGCCTCAAGGTCTGCCAGCCAGTTCTTACCCTCGGTTTTGGCGTTCCTTAAAGTGTCTATCTCTTCGTTGTAACCGGTCTTAAAGATACCGCCCTCCTTGATCTGCACGGGCGGATCGTCGATTATCGCGTCGGTAATCAGGCTGCGGATATCCTGCAGCGGATCGAGCCTGTCATGAATATCGCGAAGAAGGGCCGATTTAAACTGGTCGCACAGAAGCCTGATCGACGGCAGCATCTCAAGCGACGAAGCAAATGCTATCAGGTCCCTCGGATTCGCGTTTCGGTAGCTGATGCGTCCCGCGAGACGCTCGAGGTCATAGATCGTATTCAGATACTCCCTGATCTCCTCGCGGTCGATATAGGCGTTCTTCAGCTCTTCAACGGCGTCCAGGCGGTCATCGATATCCTGCTTCTCAAGCATCGGCTGCTCGATAAAAGTCCTCAGCATTCTCGCGCCCATGGCGGTCTTCGTCTTATCCACAACCCAGAGCAGCGAACCGCGCCTGTTCTTCTCGCGGAGTGTCTCGCACAGCTCGAGATTACGCCTCGTGGAATTGTCTATGATCATGTATCTGCCGTTGATATAAGGCAGAATGGATGTAATGTGCTCCAGGGAGATCATCTGCGTCTCATAAAGGAACTTGAGCACCGCAGACGCGGAAATAAGGCCGAATTCGTATTGCGAAAGCCCGAGATCGTTTATGTTATTAACTTTAAAATGCTCACAGAGCAGCTTTTTCCCTTCATTTTCATCGAAAAAGCTCTCATCGAGGGAAGAAATGCATATCCTGTCGCGCTCTCTTAGCACGTCGAAGTCTATGCCGCTCATCAGTGCCGCCGAATTGCAGACGATCTCCGACGGACTGTAGGCGTTAATCTCGTCGAGCACGCGTCCGGCTGAATCGCACTCGGTCATATGGAAATCGCCCGTCGACACATCGACAAAGGACAGCCCGAACACATCGCCAGTATAATACAGGCACATCAGGTAATTATTCTTCGATTCCTCGAGAGACTGCGCTGAAATATTGGTTCCGGGGGTAACGATACGGATGACTTCACGCTTAACAAGACCCTTCGCAAGCTTGGGGTCCTCGACCTGCTCGCAGATCGCGACCTTATAGCCGTTCTCCACCAGCCTGTTCATATTGTTTTCGTAAGCATGATAAGGAATTCCGCACATGGCGGCGCGAAGCTCCAGCCCGCAGGCCTTCGCTGTCAGAGTGAGCTCCAGCTCTCTCGATGCGATGACCGCATCGTCAAAGAACATCTCATAAAAATCGCCCAGCCTGTAAAAAAGTATACAGTCCGGGTACTTCTGTTTGACCTCTATATATTGCTTAAAGCCCGGAGTCACATCATCGATATTGATCTCCGAAAGCTTCGTCAATGACTGCTCAGGCATACTGCCAAATCCCTCCGAAATCTTTCTTCCCTAACTGAATTATTTTACCATTTTGGGAGGGATAATGCAAATAAATGTGCGAGCTGCAGAACGGGCTGTTAAATAAGAAAGCTGCGCCCTCTCGGACGCAGCTCCCTGTAAACCCACAGATAACTTTTTCAAATACCTCTTAATCGATAAAATTCTTTATTTTCAGCACTTTGCGATAATTAACCGAAGAGATCTTGCAGCCGCTGGCTCTGCCGGCCTCGTGAATGATCTGGCCGTTGCCGATGTAGATCGCGACATGATTCACATGTCCGCTCGAATCACCGTAGAATACCAGGTCTCCGGGCTTTGCGGAAGATAATGTAACCTTCTTGCCCTTCGAGCAGGATGCAAGCTCGGTGGAGGTGCGGGGCATATTCTTTGTGCTGATGCCTACCGCTCTGTAAACCGCAAGGCAGAAGCCCGAGCAATCGGCGCCGGTCTTGAGCGAGTTGCCGCCCCAGACGTACTTAAGTCCGATGTGCTTCTTGGCCTCGATAACGATGGCCGCGCGAAGCGACGAAAGATTGCTTGCGGAATCAGCTCCCACAATAGATGTCATGGAAACCGCTCTTACCCAGTCATAGGCTACAGTAACCAGACTCTTGGAAATATAGCCTTCCATATCGTCCAGATATGCCTTGACCCAGAGATTGGTCTCGTCGTCCTTATTTACAACAGTCTCTTCGATGACTACAAGAGCTTCACCATTGGTAACTGTAGCAAGAATGTTATCAGCGCTTACAGTATCGGGTGTTGAACGGAAGTTAACGGTTCCGGCATTAACGGTAGCCATGAGCTTCGCGAGCTCTTCCGCCTTCTTTCTTCCCTCTTCTCCCGTGTACAGATAATCGCATGATACGTATCCTGTAACAGAACCGGATTCGATCTTTGCCCAGCTGTTGTCCTCAGTAAGTTCAAGGACGGTACACATGCCATTCTTCGGCAGGTAACCTACGACTCCGTATGAGGTTCCTGCGCCGGAACGAATATTAACATAATCATTGACCTTAGCAATAGCAACATTTTCCGGGATCGTGACTACGTCTGCCAGCAATGCACCCGAAGCACCTTCATCATCATTGCTAACTTTTGCATAGTATTTCTCTAAGAAATACGAAACTCCTCCCAGTGCTTCATCCCCCGTCAAATAACCGGCACTGACGTATGTCGTTCCCCCCAAAAGGCATACAATAAGAGAAATTGAAAGTATTAAACTGAATTTCTTAAATGCTGTCAATTTCAAGACTGTTTTACCTCCTAGTGAAAAGTCAAATATTACGTTTTTATTACAATTCCTTAATACATATTACAAGGCTGACACAATTTTGTCAAGAAAATTGAACAAAAAAAATGGATATTTTGGTAAAAATTACAACAAAATATCCATTAGATATAGTTAAGAATTATTTTAAAAAATGTAGGTACTACAGAGTCGCGAAACGAAACCGTTTACTGAGCTTATCTTAAGATGCTCTTGATCCTTTCATTGATCATCTCCAGGGCTACGCTGTTCTGGCCGCCTCTGGGGATTATCACGTCTGCGTAACGCTTCGAGGGCTCGACGAACTGGTCGTGCATCGGCTTAACCGTCGTGGTGTACTGAGTCAGTACGGAATCAAGCGAACGTCCTCTTTCCTTAACATCTCGTAATATTCTTCTCGCAAGTCTCTCGTCTGAGTCTGTGTCAACAAAGATCTTGATATCCATCAGCCTTCTGAGCTCTTCATTCTCAAATACAAGGATTCCTTCGACAATGATAACGCGCTTCGGCTCCACATGTATGGTCTCGTCGACCCTGTTGTGGATCGTAAAGTCATAGACAGGCGCGTCAACCGCCTTTCCGGCCTTCAGATCGCGTACATCGCGGATCAGACGGTCGGTCTCGAAAGCGTTCGGATGATCGTAATTGATCTTCGTGCGCTCTTCATAAGTCATGTCATTGTGAGGAAGGTAATAAAAGTCGTGCGATAAAAGCTCGACATTGTCGCCGAATTCCTCTTTGATCTTCTGTGCTACTGTTGTTTTTCCGGAAGCGGTACCACCCGCAATTCCGATGATGATGCAATCACTCATGACATGACCTCCTATAAATTATAAGCCATCGTGCGGTCGGTTCCGCCGATGGTATCCTACCAGCTCATGGAACCGTGTTCCGCTCTTCTTTCGCGCAGCAGAAGCTCAGAAACGGCTTCGCGCGCGGGCTTTCCTTCAAAGAGGATCTTATTTACCTGTTCAACTATGGGCATCTCGACATTGTACTTCTGAGCGAGCTTTAACGCCGCCTTCGCGCAATGAACGCCCTCTACGACCTGATTGACTTCCTTCATCGCCGATTCGGTATCCATGCCCTGTCCGATCAGATTGCCGGCCTTCCAGTTACGGCTGTGATGCGATGTGCATGTAACGAACAGATCGCCTATGCCCGAAAGTCCGCAGAGCGTCTCGAGCTTCGCTCCCATCGCGAGTCCGAGACGGTTGATCTCAGCGAGACCTCTGGTCATCAGGGCCGCCTTTGTATTGTCACCGAAGCCGAGTCCGTCGGACATACCTGCCGCAAGCGCGATGACATTCTTTACCGAGCCTCCGAGTTCGACGCCGATCACGTCGTCGCTCGTATAAACCCTGAAGGTATCGGTCATGAACATATCCTGCAGATACTCGGCCGTTGCGCGGTCATGTGAAGCCACTACAACTGTAGTAGGAATCAGACGGCTCACCTCTTCGGCGTGGGAAGGTCCCGAAAGCACCGAATTGTTGCCCTGAGGGATCTCCTCGTTCAGGATATCGAGCAGCGTATAAAGCGTAGCCTCTTCAATACCCTTCGCGACATTGACTATCCTCTGTCCGTCCTTGATAAAAGGACTTACAAGATGCGCGGTCGAGCGCACGAAAGGCGACGCTACCGCAAAGACTATAAGCTCCGGCTCCGAGGTCCTGCATGCGTATTCATAATCGCAGGTGAGCTTTACGGAATCCGGAAGCACCGCTCCCGGAAGATTCTTGATATAGCTCCTGTCGGCCTCGAGGGTCTTTATCTCATTCTCAAGCTTTGACCAAAGGATAACATCCTTTCCTTTGTTCGCAAGAAGTATGGTAATGGCGGTACCCCAGGTACCGGCGCCGAGTACTGTAACAGACATGTCTGTCCTCCTGCAGGTATATTATTTATTCTCGGATTCCGAAGCCTCTTTTGCCGCGGGATCCACATGCTGTCCAACCTTGTTCTCCGTGCCGTTCGCGAGTCTTACGATGTTCGCGCGATGTCTGAACAGCGCGGATAATGTGAACAGGCAGGTGATCGCGATCAGCCAGCCGTAATAGGGATCCGACGACTTCGTAAGGATAACCCATATCGGGAAAAGGAACGAAACGCAGATCGATCCGAGCGAAACATACTTCGAAAGATAGATCACTCCGCCGAAAATGATGGTTCCGGGAATGAGGATCCAGGGATCGAACGCCACGAATACGCCGCCTGTCGCCGCAATACCCTTGCCGCCCTTAAAATGCAGCCATACGGGATAATTGTGACCGATAACGCACATGATACCGAATACCAGCATCAGCAGGCTGCACTCGTCCATGCCCTTAAAAAGCACGTATTTCATGATCGTAAGCGGGATGAATGCCTTCAGGAAATCACCGATAAATGTGATGATCCCGGCCTTTTTGCCCATAACCCTGAACGCGTTCGTAGTGCCCGCGTTGCCGCTTCCGTAGTCCCTGATATCGAGATGATTGGTCTTACCGATGATATAGCTCGTCGAAAAAGTACCGATCAGATATCCGCTGACTATGCATAAAATAATCTCAGTAGCAAGATTCATTTCAAAATAACCTCTTACTGTTCTTTTTCGCTTCTCTCACGGATCAGTATCCTGATCGAAGTGCCCGAAAATCCGAATGCTTCACGTATCTTATTCTCAATGTAGCGCTGATACGAGAAATGGAAAAGCTCCTTGTCGTTGCAGAAAATAACGAATGTCGGAGGCTTAACCGAAACCTGCGTGATGTAGTAGAGCTTCAGCCTCTTGCCCTTGTCTGTGGGCGGCTGCTGAAGAACGACAGCCTCGGCAAGTATCTCGTTAAGTACGCCGGTCTTAACTCTCAGGTTCTGGTTCTGTATAACGACCTCGATCGACTCGAATATCTTGTTCACGCGCTGTCCCGTCGCCGCGGAAATGTAAAGGATCTCCGCGTAAGGGATGAAGCTCAAAGTCTGCGCGATCTTGTCGCGGAACTTGTACATGGTCTTGTCATCCTTCTCGATGGCGTCCCACTTATTGACCGCGATAATGATTCCGCGTCCGCGCTCGTGCGCGATTCCGACGATCTTCGCATCCTGTTCGGTGATACCCTCGGTCGCGTCGATCATAAGGATCACGATATCCGATTTCTCAACCGCGCTTACGGTGCGCACGATCATGTATTTCTCAAGGTCCTCTTTGATCTTGTTCTTGCGGCGCAGTCCCGCGGTATCGACGAAAATGTATTCTTTGCCGTCATGCTCGACGATGGTGTCTATCGAATCCCTCGTGGTACCCGCAACATCCGAAACGATGCAGCGGTTCTCGCCGAGAAGCCTGTTGATCAGCGAAGATTTGCCGACATTGGGCTTGCCTACCACAGCGATCCTCGGACGCTCGTCCTCATCGCCGGTCTCTTCCTCTGCCGGGAAATACTTCACAAGCTCGTCGAGCAGCTCGCCGAAGCCCTGCTTATTGCTCGAGGAAACGGCGATCGGATCGCCGAGACCGAGATTGTAGAACTCGTAAACATCAGCCTCAAGCTGTTTGAAATTGTCGACTTTATTAACGGTCAGAACAACCGGCTTCTGCGAACGGCGCAGCATATCGGCCACCTTGAAGTCCGCATCGACCAGTCCCTGCCTTACATCTACCAGGAACACGATAACGTCGGCCGTATCGATCGCGATCTCGGCCTGCTCTCTCATCGATTTAAGAATGGTGTCCGAAGAATCGGGCTCGATTCCGCCCGTGTCTATGATGGTAAACGACCTGTCAAGCCATGTAGCGTCGGCGTAAAGGCGGTCCCTCGTGATTCCGGGATAATCCTTTACGATCGAAAGCTGCTCACCAGCCAGGGCGTTGAATAATGTGGATTTGCCGACATTAGGCCTGCCGACTATCGCCACTATCGGTTTGCTCATACGAATTTAGATCCTCTCTCTCAAAGCCGCCCGAATAGTCGTCGCAGAGAACGTCTATCAGGGCATATCCACCTGATTTTACTATACGTATATTTGTTTGTAAAGCCTTTTGGAGGTCCTCGACGGTAATGTCGTCAAGGAGCACCGACTCACCCATGCGCAGCATGCACGAAGGCATGACAATGTAATCTCCGAGGTCCCTGCCCTTAAGCTGGGCCAGGATATCCTGTCCGGTCACAAGCCCCGCCACAGTGATCAGATTGCCGAAAAAGTCGTTCCTGATGCCGATAACTTCTGTGCGCGTCTCCGGATATTTTTCGGTAATGCGCTGTGCCAGCGTCTTAAGGATCGGCTCGATCAGCTTACCCGTAACAAAAGTAAAGCGTCCTTTCATGATGCGGCCGCTGTCGTCTTCGGCGAGAGCCTCTTCAAACTCTTCGAGCAGGCTTCTTACCATCCCGACGCCGTTCTCCATCTGCGGGAAGCCCTCATACGCATCGATCGGCGGGATCTCGCGCCCGGCCTTCAGATACCATTCATCCGAAGCGTATACGATCCTTGAGCCGTATTTATCATAATAGTATTTCTGCCATTTTTCAATCTGATCGATGACTGTCGCCGACTCTTCCTTACCGAAAGGTTCGAGCGGGCAAAGCCCTTCCCTGAACTTCGTAAGGCCAACGGGAACTACCGAAAGGCTCACAAGATTCGGCAGATATTTCTCGATGTCTCCGAGCGTTCGATCGAGCTCCGCGCCGTCGTTCCAGCCCTTACAGAGCACTATCTGGCCGTTGATCTCTATTCCCGCTTCGCAGAAGGTATCGAGCTTTTTGAGCGCGTCGCCCGCGAAACGGTTATGGAGCATCTTGCATCTGAGTTCGGGATTGGTGGTATGTATAGAAACATTGATCGGAGAAAGCTTGTAAAAGCAGATCCTCTCAACGTCCTTTGGCGACATGTTCGTGAGCGTTACGTAATTGCCCTGAAGGAACGAAAGTCTCGCGTCGTCGTCCTTGAAATAGAGCGTCTCGCGCATTCCGGGCGGCATCTGGTCGATAAAGCAGAAAATGCACTTGTTCGAGCAATGCCTGTACTCATCCATCAGACCGGCTTCAAACACTATTCCGAGGTCTTCGTCGGCGTCCTTCTCTATATCAGCTTCGTACTCATCATTCTCTTCCGCCGAGTAGATAAGCAGCGTCAGCTCCTCATCATCGGTCAGATAACGATAATCGAATACATCTTCGATCACGGTCCCGTTGATGCTGATCAGCCTGTCACCGGGCTGAATGCCCAGTTCCTCGGCGATCGAGCCGGGCTCTACACACTTGATCAGATGACCTTTTTGCTTCTTCATAAAAAACTGTCCTCATTACTATTCGCGAATGGCCAGAAATCCCGCCATCGCGCCTCTGGCCATGCCGGTTCTGCGGTGTGACCAGGTTATATCTTCATGCTTAAAAGTACAGAATCCGCTTACATAAACGTTCCCGGGCAAAAGTCCCGCATCCAGCAGCACCGCGCGGTTCGCGGCCCAGAGATCGAGCTGGTATTTGCCTTCTCTTTTGCCTGCTGAGACTATATCAGAATCTGGCGCAACATCGATCTTATACTTCTCTATAAAAGGCCCTGCAACGTCCTCACCGACCTCATAATTCTCCTTGCTGATCGAAGGTCCTATAAGCGCCTTAAGCGCTTTGGGATCGGTGCCGTAGGTCCGGCTCATCAGTTCTATTGTGCACTTGGCAATGGAATTCAGCGTGCCCTTCCATCCCGAATGACAGAGCCCGATCGCGTGATGCTCCTCATCTATCAGGAATATCGGAGCACAGTCCGCGCCGTAGCTGATGAGAACCGTCCCGGGAGTATCCGTCACCTGTCCGTCGACAGGAGCAGAAGTATCGGGAGTCCTTCCATGCGATTCGGTATCCTTCCCGGCAACGCGCAGACAGGTTGTATGCAGCTGGTTCGGGAATGATATCTTTGCGGGATCAAAGCCCGCAGCAGAACCCAGCAGCGCCCAGTTCTTAAACACTATATCGTCGCTGTCACCTCTTCCAAAGCCCAGATTCAGGCCTTCCATGCCCTCGCCGCAGCCTCCGAGCTTTGTCGAAAAGCCGTGGACTATCCAATCAAACCGCTTCAGGGGCTCAAATGTCAGATACGCCGCCGTATCGCTGCCCTCAAGCGCGGTAATTTCATTTATCCTTCTGTACAAATCATTAACCTCACATGACCGCGTCAAAAGCATTCTTTATCAGCGTAATATCCTTCCCGAGTATCGCGACCACGTCAAACCTGCACGGTATGTCATCCGGAAGCCCCTCGGAATTCATATAGAACATCGCTGATCTGGTGATCTTTTTTGCCTTTCTTAAATCTACGGCGTCCTCGGGAAATCCGTTCGCCTCTCCGGAGCGGTATTTGACCTCGATAAAGCAGAGGTAGCCGCCTTCCTCGGCGATAATATCTATCTCGCCGGCTTTGCAGAAATAGTTCATCTCCCTGATCCTGTAGCCGTGCGCCTGAAGGTATTCTGCCGCGGTCCGTTCCTTTCCCGAACCGACCTCGCGCTTATTCATCTTTTGGTCTTGCATTCATCTTTTCCTTGACCGAATCGATCCTGTCGACATACATGAGCACCTGAATAACGACCTCATAAAGCTCGGGCGGAATGTAATCTCCGAAATCCAGTTCGGAGAGCGTCTTTGCGAGCTTCGGGTCGCGATGTATAGGTATGTCGTTCTCTTTGGCGCCCTCAATGATCTTCTCGGCCACATGGCCCTGACCGGTGGCCAGGATCTTCGGCGCCTCGTCGCCGGGCTCAAAACCGAGCGCGACGGCGGTCTTGCGTTTCTTTTCGGTAAAATCTCTCATGTTTTAAACAAATTTGGTGATAAAGGTTTTTCTGTGTATCGGGCACGGACCGAGCTTCTTTAAAGCATCGATATGTACTGAGGTACCGTATCCCTTGTTCCCTGCAAAATCGTAGCCCGGGTATTCCTTGTCATACTCGCACATCAGCCTGTCTCGCGTAACCTTCGCGATAATGCTGGCCGCTGCGATCGAAACGCTCCTTGCGTCGCCCTTTATGATGCCGACCTGACGGATGTCGATACCGGGTATATGCTCGGCGTCCACCAGCAGCATATCGGGCCTGACCTTCAAAGACGCAACGGCCTGTCTCATGGCTTCGAGCGTCGCCTGCTTGATATTGATCTCGTCGATCCTCTCCCATGACGCATGCCCGATGCCCACGGCAACGGCCTTCTCCATGATCTCGTCATAGAGCTCCTCGCGCTTTTTCTCGGAGAGCTTCTTTGAATCGTTCAGGTATAAGATTTCCTTATCCTTCGGCAAAATAACGGCCGCAGCGTATACCGGTCCGGCCAGGGGTCCGCGTCCGACTTCATCGATTCCGCAGATGAACTCACAGTCCGAATACTTATACTCGAACTCCTTCATAGTCTCGATCCTGACTCTTTCGGCTTCGAGCTTCGCAAGCCGCTTTAATTCCTTCTGTTCCTCAGCCTTTGTCATAGATCGGCCACCTTCTCCAATGTGATATTTCCGAGCTTGCAGTTCCTCAGATCGTCGATAACGAGCTTCGCCGCCTTCTCGGTATCGGGCTCTCCGCCCTTTTTAAGGCATGCCCTGATCTCGGCTATCTTCTTAAGTATCTCGAAGCTGTCCTCAGTGACCTCAAGGCCCTCGCCGTATCTTTTATCTATAGTGCCGGGATACTCTTTCTTCAGGATACCGATCAGATCGCATACCATCTCTTCGGGATAAAGTATCTCATCGTTGATCGAGCCGATAAAAGCGATCTTAAGGCCGATGCTGCGGTCCTCGAACTTCGGCCAGAGAATGCCGGGCGTATCAAGCAGCTCGATGTCCTTGTTCAGCCTGATCCACTGCTTGCCCTTGGTGACGCCGGGCTTGTTGCCGGTTTTCGCAGCGCCCTTTCCGACCATCGAATTGATGAATGTTGACTTTCCGGAGTTCGGAATGCCCGCGATCATGGCGCGTATCGGACGGTTGATGATGCCCTTTTTCCTGTCCTTCTCGATCTTCTCGGCGCAGGCCTTACGGATCAGCTCCGTGACTTCCTTCATGCCTTTTCCGCTGCGTGAATCAACTGCGCTCACAAAGAAGCCCTTCGCCTCGTAATACTTCTTCCATTCATCTGTTTTGGCCTTATCCGCAAGGTCAGACTTGTTCAGGATGATGATGCGGTATTTGTTCTTCGCCATCTCGTCGATATCGGGATTCTTGCTGCTGAAGGGTATCCTCGCGTCAAGTATCTCAACCACCGCGTCAATTATCTTCAGGTCCTCCTGCATCTGACGCTTTGCCTTCGACATATGTCCGGGGTACCAGTTTATTGCATTCGGGCTGTCGCTCATTGCTTTTTGTCCTCTTCCTGTGTTTCTTCGGTGTCTTCGGCCTTGTCGGACTTTTTGTCGTCGTCCCTGTTTCGGTTCAGCTTGCTGATAATACCGAATCTGTTGATACGGATCCAGGCTTTGCCGATGATCTCTTCCCTAAAGACATTCCCGACATTGAAATATCTGCTGTCTTCGCTGTTGTTCCTGTTGTCGCCGAGCACGAAATACTCGTCCTCGTCAAGTATAATCTCATCCGATGCCAGACCTGCAAGCGCAATATCATCGACATTAACAACTTCTTCAAACTGAACGCCGTCAATATATATCTTCCCGCCGGCGATCAGAACATGCTCGCCGGGCATTCCGATGATCCTCTTGATGCTGTAATAACTGTGCTCTTTGCCGTCCTTTTTAAAAACGATCACATCGTTGCGCTCGGGCGACTTGATGCGGTAAAGAAGCTTGTTTATCAGTATCGTATCGCCCGAAGACAGCGTGGCTTCCATCGAATCTCCGACCATGTTCGTCTTCTCGAGCGCGTATGTGGTAATGGCCCAGGCCAGCACAACCGCCAGTCCGAGCGAGAAAACCCAGCCGAAGAACTTCTTGAAGAACTTTTTGCGCTTCTCGATCCGTTCGGCGCGGTCAAAATCATAATCCAGACTCATAAATGAGTAATCCTCGCATTATCATATTTCTCTTGATACTATTTTACTATTTGAGATGTAAATAGGCAATAAAAAAACAAGGACCGTACGAATACGGTCCTTAAGCAGACTGAAGTAGAAATTAACGGATAACTTCCTTAACCTTTGCAGCCTTACCTGTTCTCTGGCGAAGGTAGTTAAGCTTTGCACGTCTAACCTT
>CAMZAI010000076.1 GCA_947304065.1 uncultured Clostridia bacterium
TAGGAGCCGTCGATCAGGCGGTAATGCGTGATCTTTACGGTGGTGCCTGCGCGGTAGGAGGTTACTGCGTTCTTGAGGTCTGTGGAAGTCGTGATGGAGATTCCGTTGACCGCGGTGATGATATCACCGACCTGGATGCCGCCGTCCTGTGCGGGGCTGCCTTCCACGAAATCGGAAACATACGCACCTACGGGGATATTGTAGGAAGCTGCCATCTCAGCGGTAACGTCCTTGATGTATACGCCGAGGTAGCCCTTTTCATTCTCTGTGAGAGTCTCGCGGGCAGCGAGCTCATCGAGGATAGCTACGGCACGTGAGATCGGGATCGCAAATCCCATTCCTTCAACGGATTCATCCGAATATTTCGCGGAGTTGATGCCGATCACTTCGCCGTTGAGATTGAGCAGCGCGCCGCCGGAATTGCCGGGGTTGATAGCCGCATCGGTCTGGAGCAGTGTCATCGTCGTGCCTTCGATCGTAACGTCACGGTCCTTTGCCGAAACATATCCTACAGTTGTAGACTGGCCGTAACCCATCGAATTGCCGATAGCTACTACCATCTGGCCGACCTTGATGCTCTCGGAATCGCCGAGGGTCGCAATCTTTATCGCCGAAAGGGTATCTGCGGTAAGGTCCTCAAGCTTTACGGAAATAACCGCGAGATCCGCGGAAGCATCCGTGCCCTTGATCACTGCGGAAGCTGTGGCGCCGTCGCAGAATGTAACATTGATGGAGGTCGAGTTCGCGACAACGTGGTTGTTGGTCGCGACCAGGAGCTCACTGTCGGTCTTCTTTAAGAGAATTCCGGAGCCTGCGCCTGCCGACTCGTAAGTACCGAAGAAGCTGGTGTTCAGGAACGTGCAGTCGATCGAAACTATCGAAGGCATCGCGCTCTCAACCACGGGCGAAACATCGGTCGCCGAGGTATTGATATCGGTGATCAGAGCGGTCGAAGCCACAACATTCGCATCGGAGGTCTTCGAGGTCCTCGAAGCATGTCCGGACTTTGTGCCGGACGATGTCTCGTATGCAGGTGACGCCGAAGGATTGATCCTGTAGTAGAGCTCGTTGGTCAGCATGAATATGCCGGCCGCCACGAGTCCGAACAGAGCCGCCGCAAGGATGACCTTGAGGAAGGTCGGCATGTGACGCTGCTTCTTTTCTTTTTTCGGTGCGTCGGGGATCACGGACGCGGTGTAAGGCTGCTGTACCGGGCCGTTCCCGCCGGGGATGTATCCGTAGCCTGCGGCGTAGCGGGCGTAAGCATCGTTCTGTGCGGTATCTGCAGTATGGTAAGTGCTGTAAGCGCTGTCCTGTGCGGGAGTTCCGCTGTATGTGCTGCCCTGCCAGGTAACTGTCTCTGCAGTATTTGCTGAAGTGATCTCTACTGTGGTCTCGGTAGTAGGTTCAGCAGTAGTCTCTGCTGTATCGGCGGGACGGTAGTTATCGTAATTGTTTGCGGTCTCTCCGGTATCGGTGCTGTCGAATCCGCTGTTGTTCAAATCGTTGTTGTAATTCATATTGTCATCCATTTCGATTCCTCCTGTCTGACTTTTTCTGACCTCAAATATAGTCCCGGTTTGTGTTGAAACTGTGAAAAAAAACGAAAGAAACTGTTAAAAAGATTGTTATTGCAAACCAAATAATGTAGAATTATCAGCAACAGAGGGGCTTTGGAATGATAAAGGACAATCAGAATACATTAAACAAACTCCATATTGTTATAGACGCGGCTCTTATTGTAGCCGCTTATTTCCTTGCCTATCCTCTGCGTTTCTATGTGCTTACCCGTCTGAAGCCGTTCGCCCTGGCCGAAGGAGAGCTGTTCCTGCCGTTCGAGACCTACGCGCAGAATATCTTCCCTCTGGTGCCGGGATATCTGATCATCTACAACATGTGCGGCCTGTACCGCCCGAAACGCGGTCATTCGAGCCTGCGGGTGTTCAGCAACCTGCTCGAGGCCAATATCCTGGGCATCTTCTACTTCGCATTCATCCTCTACGCGAGAAAACAGCTCGATATCTCACGTTGGTTCTACGTAACGTTCGGCGCGTTGAACATGATATTCGGCACGGCGTTCAGATTCACGGCGATCAGGATACTCAAGGCGATACGAAAGCACGGCCACAACCTAAAGCATGTCCTGATGGTCGGCTACAGCCGCGCGGCGGAGGGGTATATCAGACGACTGAAGGCATTCCCCGAATGGGGCTACCAGATACACGGCATCCTCGACGACGACATGGCCGTCGGCACCCGCTACAAGGGAGTCGAGGTCATCGGTTCCGAGCTCGATCTCGAGGAATATATCGAGAATAACGATTTTGACGAGATAGTCATTTCGCTCAGCATCGACGAATACGAGAAACTCGAGCGCATCGTCAGCATCTGCGAGAAATCGGGCATTCACACGAAGTTCGTGCCCGACTACGGCAATATGGTCTCGACCGTGCCCTACATCGAGGACCTGTACGGGCTGCCGGTCATCAACATCCGCAACGTGCCGCTCACGAACACTTTCAACATCGTGATAAAGAGGCTGATCGACATCGTCGGATCTATCGCAGCGCTGGCGATATTCGCGATACCCATGCTCGTAATCGCGATCGCGATAAAATGCGGATCGAAGGGCCCGATCATTTACAGGCAGCTGCGCGTCGGCAAGCACGGCAAAGAATTTTACATGTACAAATTCCGCTCGATGTATGTCGAGGACAAGGAAGAAGAGAAATCCCAGTGGACTCACCGCGGCGACAGCAGGGTAACGCGCATAGGCAAGTTCATCAGGAAAACGAGTCTCGACGAGCTTCCGCAGCTCTTCAACGTGCTCGCGGGACAGATGAGCCTCGTCGGACCGCGTCCCGAGCGACCGCAGTTCGTTGAGAAGTTCCGCGAGGAAATACCGCGCTACATGGTCAAGCATCAGGTGCGCCCCGGCATGACCGGATGGGCCCAGATCAACGGTTACAGAGGCGACACTTCGATCAAGCGCCGCATCGATCACGACCTGTATTACATCGAGAACTGGACGCTGGGACTGGATATAAAGATACTGTTCCTTACACTGTTCAAGGGATTTATCAATAAAAACGCGTATTGAAACAAGGCGCCCGACAGGGTGTCCGTCACCAAAAAATGATGACAGGCACCGGGATTGACAGGCGCCCGGAAAGGAAAAAATGGCAACAGACGACATCATCAAGGATGACAATAACGAATACGAGGACATTTGCTACATGTGCAGACGTCCCGAGTCGGTGGCGGGCAAGATGCTCAAGATGACCGGGAATATGTGCGTCTGCCGCGACTGCATGCAGAAGACCTTCGACATGATGAGCGGCGGCGACAATCCGCTCGGCGACATGGGCTTCGGCCTGTTCCCGGGCATGGGCTTCCCCGGAATGCAGATACAGGACATTCCGAAGAGCCAGCGCCTGCGCAAAAAGGCCAAGCCCGAAACTGCGGGCGCGGCAGGCGGTGAGGACGCTGCGGAAGCGCCCGTGTTTGACTTCAGGAAGCTCCCGCCCCCGCACAAGATCCGCGAGAAGCTCGACGAGTACGTGATCGGGCAGGACCGCGCGAAGAAGATCATTTCCGTCGCGGTCTACAACCACTACAAGCGCGTAACGAAGGACGCGGCGGGCGATATCGAGATCGAGAAATCGAATATGCTGATGATCGGTCCCACCGGCTGCGGCAAGACCTATCTTGTGCAGACCCTGGCGAGGATCCTGAACGTTCCGCTCGCGATCACGGACGCGACCTCGCTCACCGAGGCCGGATACATCGGCGACGACGTGGAGAGCGTTCTTTCGAAGCTCCTTAAGGCCGCGGACAATGACGTTGAGCGCGCCGAGAGCGGCATCATTTTCATCGACGAGATCGACAAGATCGCAAAGAAAAAGAATACGACCAGCCGTGATGTCAGCGGTGAATCCGTGCAGCAGGGTCTCTTAAAGCTCCTCGAAGGCGCGGACGTCGAGGTGCCCGTGGGTGCGAGCAGCAAGAACGCGATGGTTCCGATGACCACGGTCAATACTAAGAACATCCTCTTTATCTGCGGCGGTGCGTTCCCGGATCTCGAGGATATCATCAAGCAGCGCCTCAGCAAGCAGAGCTTTATCGGCTTCAACGCCGACCTTAAGGATAAATACGACAACGATCCCGACATCCTTGACAAGGTAACGAACGAGGATCTGCGCGAGTTCGGTCTGATCCCCGAGTTTATCGGACGTCTGCCGATCGTCTATTCGCTCAAAGGCCTCGACGAAGCTATGCTGATCAAGATCATGCGCGAGCCGAAGAACGCGATCCTGAAGCAGTATCAGAAGCTTCTTGCGCTCGACGAGGTGGATCTCGAATTTGACGAGGATGCGCTCGCTGCGATAGCGAAGAAGGCATTGGAAAAGAAGACCGGCGCGCGCGGACTGCGCTCCATTATCGAGGATTTCATGCTCGACATCATGTACGAGATCCCGAAGGACGACGCGATCGGACGCGTGTTCATTACCGCCGACTACATCGAAGGCAAGGGCGGCCCGAGGATAGAGATGCGCGGCCAGGCGCGGCTTTCGGCTCCGCAGGCGATGCAGATTTCGGCGGGCGAATGATAAAAAATGCTTGCATTTTTCATTGAATGACTGTAATACATTAATAATGGTGGGTTTATAATAACAATCCGGAGGAAAGTACTATGATCGACTTAAAATTTTTACGCGAAAATCCTGAAATCGTTAAGCAGAACATCAGGAACAAGTTTCAGGATGCGAAGCTTCCGCTGGTAGACGAAGTTATCGAGATCGACGCAAAGCGTCGCGCTACGCAGCAGGAGGCAGACGATCTCCGCAACAAGAGAAATCAGATCTCGAAGCAGATCGGCGCGCTGATGGCGCAGGGCAAGAAGGAAGAGGCCGAAGAGGTTAAGAAGCAGGTTGCCGAATTCGGTTCGCGCCTCACCGAGCTTGAAGGCGAACAGGTTAAGCTCGAAGAGGAAGTTACGAAGCGCATGATGATCATCCCGAACATCATCGATCCTTCGGTTCCGATCGGCAAGGACGACAGCTGCAATGTTGAGCTGGAACGCTTCGGCGAACCCGTTGTTCCCGATTTCGAGATCCCTTATCATACAGAGATCATGGAAAAACTCCATGGAATAGATCTGGACGCCGCACGCCGCGTGGCAGGCAACGGTTTCTACTACCTGATGGGCGACATCGCGAGACTGCATTCCGCAGTTATTTCCTATGCGCGTGATTTCATGATCGACAGAGGATTCACCTACTGCGTACCGCCTTTCATGATCAGAAGCGACGTTGTTACCGGCGTTATGAGCTTTGCCGAGATGGACGCCATGATGTACAAGATCGAAGGCGAAGACCTCTACCTCATCGGAACCAGCGAACACTCGATGATCGGTAAATACATTGACACCATCGTACAGGAAGATACGCTTCCTCACACTCTGACCAGCTATTCACCCTGCTTCCGTAAGGAAAAGGGCGCGCACGGCATCGAGGAGCGCGGCGTTTACCGTATCCACCAGTTTGAGAAGCAGGAAATGATCGTCATCTGCAAGCCGGAAGACAGCATGACCTGGTACGACAAGCTTTGGAAGAACACGGTTGACCTGTTCCGCTCGCTCGACATCCCCGTAAGAACGCTCGAATGCTGCTCAGGTGACCTCGCAGACCTCAAGGTGAAGTCCTGCGACGTAGAAGCATGGTCGCCCCGTCAGAAGAAGTACTTCGAAGTTGGTTCCTGCTCGAACCTGGGCGACGCTCAGGCAAGACGCCTTAAGATCCGCGTAGTCGGCGAAGGCGGCAAGTACTTTGCACATACACTTAACAATACCGTTGTTGCTCCGCCCAGAATGCTCATCGCATTCCTCGAGAACAATCTCAATGCGGACGGCAGCGTGAATATCCCGAAGGTTCTGCAGCCTTACATGGGCGGCAAGACCAAGATTGAGCCTTAAGAAAGGAAATATTATGAAAGTTAGAAGCAGATACGCTCCTTCGCCCACAGGCAAGATGCATGTCGGAAATCTGCGTACAGCGCTGTACGAGTTCCTCATTGCGAAGCATGCCGGAGGAGATTTCATACTGAGGATCGAGGATACCGATCAGGGCCGCTTTGTAGAGGGCGCGACCGATATCATTTACAGGACTCTGGCCGAGGCCGGTCTGGTACACGACGAGGGTCCCGATAAGGACAAGGGCTTCGGCCCCTACGTACAGAGCGAGCGCGTTAAGTCCGGCCTGTACATGAAGTACGCGAAGCAGCTCGTTGAGAAAGGCGCCGCATACTATTGCTTCTGCAGCAAGGAGCGCCTTGAGTCGCTGACATCGACCGTCGGCGGCGAGACGATCACCCATTACGACAAGCATTGCCTATCCCTCAGCAAGGAAGAGGTTGAGGCAAAGCTGGCAGCAGGCGAGCCTTTCGTCATCAGACAGAACATTCCCCGCGAGGGCACCACGACCTTCACGGACGCCAATTACGGCGATATCACGATCGAGAATTCGGAGCTCGACGATCAGATCCTGATCAAGTCGGACGGCTTCCCGACCTACAATTTTGCCAATGTCATCGACGATCACCTGATGGAGATCAGCCATGTAGTCCGCGGCAATGAGTACATTTCCTCAACGCCCAAGTACACCAGGCTGTATCAGGCGTTCGGCTGGCAGGAGCCCACTTATGTGCATCTTCCGCTGATCACGAACGAGGAGCATCAGAAGCTCTCGAAGCGCAGCGGACACTCGAGCTTCGAGGATCTGATCGAGCAGGGTTTTGTAGCCGAGGCCATCGTTAATTTTGTTGCGCTCTTAGGCTGGAGCCCCGCGGACAACCGCGAGATCCTGAGTCTTCAGGAGCTCATCGACGAGTTCGATTACACGAAGATCAGCAAGTCTCCCGCCGTGTTTGACATGGTTAAGCTCAGATGGATGAACGGCGAGTACTTAAAGGCAATGGATCCCGAGAAATACTATCCGCTCGCCCTGCCCTACGTGGAGAAGGCTGTGACACGCGACTGCGACAAGAAGGCGATCGCAGATCTGGTAAAGACACGTATCGAGACGCTCTGCGACATCCCGGACATGATCGATTTCTTCGAGGCGCTGCCTGACTACGATGTCGAGATGTACACTCACAAGAAGATGAAGACGAATTCCGAGAATTCGCTGGAGACTCTTCGCGAGCTGCTGCCTAAGCTTGAGGCGCTCGATTCTTTCACAATGGAGAATCTGCCTGAGCTGGTAGCGAAGTACGTGGAAGAGAAGGGCATCAAGAACGGAATCGCGCTCTGGCCTTTGCGCACCGCGGTTTCCGGCAAGCAGATGACGCCCGGCGGAGCCTACGAGATAATGACGATCCTTGGCAAAGAGGAGTCTCTCGCCAGGATTCGCAAGGGAATTCAGATGTTAGAGAGTTCTTGTAACTGATGCTAGTTACGGCGTGAGCGGCAACGAGTAAAACTTCCGGAGACACGCTCTCGCTTCGATTACGGACGCAGCGCTACATAAGCAGGAGAAGGACACAAAGGAACTGTCCTTCTCCTGCTAAGTATCGGCGTCCTCTACGAGTCCCGGAAGTTTTCTCTGCGGCGCTCACGCCTGTGACAAGGATAGTCATAAATAAACATTTCTTTTTATCATTTTAAATCCCATTATCGAAACAAGTGAAGAAGAGAGACTCCGCAGCACGAGGATCGGAGTTTATTTACGCAGGCGGCTGACAGGCGTCATGCATGGAAATAGGAGATTTGCGCAGGATAAGGAGCGCGTAGAGTTTTGAAAAAGGAGGGGATAACTATTTGGAATTGAATAAGGCACAGCGGATGGCCGCGGAACATGGCGAGGGAGCCATGCTGGTCCTGGCGGGGCCGGGATCGGGGAAGACGGCGGTCATCACCGAAAGGGTCAGGTGGCTCGCGGAGCACAAGAAAGTGCCGCCGGAGCGCATTCTGGTCATCACATTTTCAAGGGCCGCGGCTGTCGAAATGAAAAAGCGGTTCGAAAAACTTACATCACATCAGTATTCTTCTGTTAATTTCGGAACATTTCACGCGATATTCTTTAATATCATCAAAACCGAATCACATTACGATCAAACAAACATAATAAGCGAGTCGGAGCGGTGCCGGATCATTCGGGAACGTGTGCATGAACTGCGCATTAACACCGTCAAGGAGCGGGAGCTCATCGAGCAGGTCTCGTCCGCCATCAGCGCGGTAAAATCGGGCAGTGTAAGGCTGCGCGATATGCGTGTGCATCCGCTCAGCGGCGAAGAATTCGGGGATATTTACAGGACTTACTGCGACTATCTGGCCGGCGAGGGGAAGCTCGATTTCGACGACATGATGACCAAGTGCGACGCGCTGTTCGAGCAGTCGCCCGAGACGCTCCGCGCCTGGCAGGAGAAGTACAGCTATATCCTGATCGACGAATTCCAGGACATCAACGCGCTGCAATACCGGCTCGTGAAGCTGCTCGCGCTGCCCGAGAACAACATTTTCGCGGTAGGCGACGACGACCAGTCGATCTACGGCTTCCGCGGGGCGCGGCCGGACTTCATGTTTGAATTCGAGCGCGATTTCAAAGGCTGCCGGCGGATCCTGCTCGGCGTGAATTACCGCTCGCACTCCGAGATCATCGAGCCTGCCGTGAATCTGGTGAAGCACAACAAAAAGCGTTTTGCCAAGAGACTCGAGAGCAATGCGGGCGAGGGCGGAACCTGCGCATACATGCGCTTCGAGACGCTGGAGGAGGCGAACCTGCACATCGCGAACGCGCTGCAAAAGCGCAAAGATTCAGGGCGGAAGCTCTCGGACGTCGCGGTGCTGTTCCGCATGCGCCATGAGGTCACGGGGCTGCACAGGCTGCTCAAAAAGCGGAACATCCCGTGCAGGCTCGGCGAAAAGCTGCCGTGCATCTTTGACCACCTGATCGCGGAGGACCTGGTCTCATACCTTCGGCTGGCTCGCGGCGAGCACACCCGCGCGGAACTGCTCCGCGTGATCAACAGGCCGAACCGGTACGTGACGCGGCAGAGTGTGCAGGCGGCGAGTGAAAACCGATTGATACGGGATTGGGCGCGACGGGGAGCGAATTATGGGACTGCAACGGGTAATGAAGCGACAGCACCGGATCTGCAGGCTTTGATCGAAGCCAACTGCGGCAAGGACTACGTGCGGGAGAAGCTCGAGCATCTCGCGCGCCATATGGAATTCATACGAAGATTGGATGTTCGCACCGCGATACGTTTTATCCGGAGGGCTCTCGGTTATGATGAGTGGCTCAAGGTGTATTCGCGCGAAAAGGGCGTGTCGTATGATGAATTGCTGGATATTGCGGGAGAACTGGAAGCTAGTGCGGAAGGGTGTCGGGAACTAGAAGACTGGCTGGCGGAGATGGAGGAATACCGAACGGCGTTGCAGGCGCCGGGGAGAAGCAGAAAAAGCGGGGCGGAGCCCGGACCCGACAGTCGCGAGGTTGAAGCGAAGACGCAGGCCGAACCTGAGGACGGAGTAGCCCTAATGACATTCCACGCCTCGAAAGGACTCGAGTTCGAGACGGTATTTGTGATAGACCTTGTCGAGGGCAGCGTTCCCTCAAACCGTGCGAAAACCGAGGAGCAGATCGAGGAGGAGAGACGGGCACTGTACGTTGCATTGACGAGGGCGAAGAAGGAATTATATGTCCTCAGCAGCAGGGAGAGACTCGGAAGAACGCCGGACGAGTCGAGATTTGTGAAGGAGATGTTTACGATAAAAACAAAAGAGACGTAGTACCCCGCATGAGCATAAAGCTGTACGGCACAAAACCACATCTCTTTTGTGCGATCATCTTAGCATCATAGAAGATTGCTGTCAAGTGAAATAAAGGTATTATTATGGGGTGAAAAAACAGTGATAAATGCCGAACAAATGTTTGACCTGAACGTATTTTTGTGATATAATTAAAGCATGGAAGAGTCACAAAGCAAGGCGGCTACGTCCTCCCATTTATAACAGCGGAGGGCGGTAGCCCTCCGTGAGTATCGCCGAAGCAGGATACTTTTGTTGCAAAGCAAAAGCCCTGCGATTCTCGGCGAGAAAGGAGGGCGATGCTTATGGAAATAACGAAAGTTATTATTTCCATATTGACGTTATTTGTCAATATTGGCAGATTAGTGATCAGCTACTGTCAGTATAAAAAGCGAGCCGCCACTACCCACAATAGTGACGGCTCTGCTACTGATAAGTAGCAAATCCACTATTGGACGTAGCCGCTTTTGCGGCTCTTCCTTTGTCACTATTATAGCACGGGAATGATGATTTTTCAATGATTTATTCTCGATTGCCAGAGCAGAGAAAAATGGTATAATAAAAGTGTAAGAAAGTTTGGCACGAAGTGGAGGTAAGCAGAGTTCGCGCAGCGAAACTGCGAGTACCGGAACGAAGTGGAGGAAAATATGGCTGAGAATAAAAACGTGAACAATGAGAACGAGGAGCTGGATCAGGTTGTTCTGACGCTTGAGGATGAGTCGGAGCTGGTGTGCGACGTGATCGCATATTTCCCTTGCGATGGGAAGAATTATGTTGCGCTGCTGCCTGTGGACGATCCCGACAGCGATTTCCTGCTGTATCGCTATGAGGAGAGAGGCGACGACATCGAGCTGATCGACATTGAGGAGGACGAGGAGTTCGACAATGCGAGCGAGGCTTTCTCCGAGCTGCTGGATGAGCAGGACTACGACGAGATGTTCGGAGACGACGAAGAAGAATAATGGATAATAAGCCATGGGGACAGCTGTTTGAGTAGCAAGGAGGCTGCCCCGTGGCAAAGGATACAAGGGAAAATGCAGGCATCCGATTATACGAAAGTAGAAATATCGGTGCGTGACCTGGTGGAGTTTATCCTGCGCGCGGGCGACCTGGACAACAGGTACGCCCACGGCGACATGGGCGCGATGCAGGAGGGTTCGCGGATTCACCGCAAGCTGCAGAAGGCGGCCGGTGACAGCTACCGCGCCGAGGTCATGCTGAAGCACGAGGCTCCTGTCGAGTACGACGGGGAGTCTTTTTTGCTATGCGTGCAGGGACGAGCGGACGGGATATTCTTCGAAGAGGATGATAAGCCCACCGGCAAATTTGTCATCGACGAAATTAAAACAACTCTCCGCAACGTGGCGGCGATGCAGGAGCCGGTGTCGGTGCATCGCTCGCAGGCGATGTGCTACGCGTACATTTACGCGCTGCAAAATGAACTGGAGCGGATCGGGATCCGGATGACCTACTGCAATCAGGAGACCGAGGATATCAGATATTTTTCTGAGGAGTTCGAGTTCGCGGAGCTGGCGGAGTGGTTCGACAAACTGATAAAAGAGTACGCGAAGTGGGCGGCGTGGCAGGCGAAATGGCTGCGCGCGAGGAATGCGTCGATCGCGGCGGGGAGTTTCCCGTTTGAGTACCGCGAGGGGCAGAAGAAGCTGGTCGGGAGCGTGTACAATACGATCCGGCAGGGCAAGCGCCTGTTCATAGAGGCGCCGACCGGCGTCGGAAAGACCATTTCCGCGGTATTCCCGGCGGTGTGGGCTCTCGGCGAGGGACGCGCGGAAAAGATATTCTACGGGACCGCGAAAACTATCGCGAGGACCGTGGCGGAGGACGCGTTCGGGATTCTCGTGTCGCGCGGCATGAAGCTGAAGTGTGTGACGATTACGTCGAAGGAGAAGGTCTGCCTCCTCGAGAAGCCGGACTGCAATCCTGTGGCCTGCGAGCGGGCTTGCGGGCATTTTGACAGAGTCAATGACGCGGTGTACGACATGCTCCTGCACGAGGAACTTGCGGACCGCGTAACGATAGAGAAATACGCGGCGAAGCACAATGTATGCCCCTTCGAGATGAGCCTCGATGTGGCGACCTGGGCCGACGCCGTGATCTGCGATTATAACTACATTTTTGATCCGAGCGCGCATCTGCGGAGGTTCTTCGATGCGGGCACGACGGGCAAGTACTGCTTCCTGATCGATGAGGCGCACAATCTCGTGGAACGAGCGAGAGATATGTACAGTGCGGGATTTATCAAGGAGGATTTCCTTAC
>CAMZAI010000077.1 GCA_947304065.1 uncultured Clostridia bacterium
CCTTCTTCGGTTCCCATAAATATTGTGCGAAAATATCAATCCTGCATTGATAGGAAACACCGGGGGTTTATGATAATATTATAGTAATATTGGCACGGTTTGACAGCGTGGTAAGGGTATGAACTGCCCGCTGAGATTGCTTTAAAGAAATAGGAGTCACAAGTTTTTTAGACAAAAGAATAAAACCAGAAGTAAATGAATAATTAGATAAGAGATATGAATTAATTATTTATCACCGTAGTGCGTTCGGCACTGGGCTATTTCAAGTGCTTCATCAACTATCCGGAAAATCAGGCGGTTCTTTTCCTCATCAGTCCACCTCTTTCAATTCGTGCTCTGTTCCATGCCCGGCATTAAGCTGTCCTATCGATCTGGCCAAAACCTTCTGATTCTCATAACTGTAAAAAGGGTCTACCGATACATCGAACGGAATCCTCATCTCATTGCCCAATTTAACCAAATAAATATTGATCGCGGTAGTCATAGTCATACCAAGTGCTTCGCAGGCTATTTCGGCTCTTTTTTTTACACCGTCGTCAATACGCATACTTAACTGTGCCATGATTTTTCCTCCTTGTACTGCATTATCTGTCATTCTTATTGTAACGCGTTATATATGCATTGTCAATACATTGTAAACATATGATCGAGTAGGCTGACTCCTACTCGATTCGACGGGTCATCTCGCGTACGAAGTCCGCTCAATGACCGTTCACTCAGCCCTCGTCCAGCAAGCGAGCTTGCTGCCGAGGGCATTCGCTTATCGCACAAAAAAAGTGCGGGCCCCTTGCGGCCCGCACTTCTGAAATACAATTACTTCTTGAAATACCTGTTGTACAGTCCTTCGAACGCCTTGCCGTGTCTCGCCTCGTCGCGCGCCATCTCATGAACGGTGTCGTGGATAGCATCGAGATTCGCTGCCTTCGCGCGCTTCGCAAGATCTGTCTTGCCGGCGGTAGCGCCGTTCTCGGCCTCAATTCTCATCTCGAGGTTCTTCTTTGTCGAATCGGTAACAACCTCGCCGAGCAGCTCAGCGAACTTCGCAGCGTGCTCCGCCTCTTCGTAAGCGGCCTTCTCGTAGTAGAGACCTACCTCGGGATAGCCCTCGCGGAAAGCAACTCTTGCCATTGCAAGATACATTCCGACCTCTGAGCACTCTCCGGTGAAGTTTGCTCTCAGATCGTCAATGATATCCTGGCTTACGCCCTGAGCAACGCCTACAACGTGCTCTGCAGCCCAAGTGCGCTCATCCTCCTGCTTCGTGAACTTCGAAGCGGGTGCATGACATACGGGACAGCTCTCGGGAGCCTCGTCACCCTCATGAACATAGCCGCAAACATTACATACATACTTTGCCATAACAAAACCTCCTGAAAATATATTTTATTCTGCCTCAATCTCCTTGATGCAGACTTCATTGCCTGTGAGAAGATAGGTGTGTTCGCTCCCGCAATGCGGGCAGGTCTTTCCGAATTCCACTGTCGGATACTGTTTGCCGCAATCCTCGCAGTAAGTCATCGCGTCGATCTGCTCGACCACCAGCTTCGCGCCGTGTATCGGGCCTTCTTCCTTTGCGACCGACCAGTCCCAGCAGTCCGTCAGATATGACGGGATGACCGATGACACTTCGCCGACCTGCAGCGTAACCGAATTGACCTTCTCGACCTTATTCTCTTCGGCAACTTTTTTCACATCCTTGACGATGTAAAAAACAACTCCCAATTCATGCATCTTACTTGTCCTTCTTCTTGAAGAGGATCTTTGTTCCGCGCTTCAGGACGTAAGGAAGCAATGCCTTCGCCTTGTCCTCCGCCTTGTACATCGTACTGCACTCCGGTCTCTCGCGGTGCAGCTTTATCGCGTCGAACTCACACTTCGTGGTACAGATACCGCAGCCGATACACTTATTCTCATCAACAACCGACGCACCGCAGCCCAGACATCTCGAAGTCTCGATCTTCACCTGTTCCTCGGTGAGCGTTCCGTGATAATCTTTGAAGCCCTTCGCGTCGACGTCCTTCTGGGTGTATGCCACCTGACGGGACGAATTGTCATACGAAGGAACGGAGATATTCTTCTTGTCCAGCTCGATGAACTGTCTCCTGTTGCGGCCGATCGTCATATGGCCGTGCTGTACGAAACGGTGCAGTGATTCAGCGGCCTCATGGCCCTGTGCGATAGCGTCGATCGCGAACTTCGGTCCGGTAAATACATCGCCGCCGACGAAAATATCGGGCTCATCGGTCTGATAGGTGAGCTTGTCCGCAACCGGTCCGTTGCCTCTGCCGAAGGTAACCTTCGCGCCTGCGAGCAGGTCGCCCCAGACAATCGTCTGTCCGATCGCGAATACAATATTGTCGGCCTCGAGAGTCATCGTATCATTCTCATCGTAATGAGGTCTGAAGCGGTGCTCGTCGTCATAAACGCTCAGGCACTTCTTGAATACGATCGCCTTTGCCCTGCCGTTCTCGACAATGACTTCCTTCGGGCCCCATCCGCAGTTAACCTTAACTCCGTCGGCCTCGGCGTCTGCCACCTCTTCCTTGGTGGCGGGCATGATGTCGCGGGTCTCGAGACATACCATCTCAACCGAATCCGCGCCGCTCCTCGAGCTGACTCTCGCCGCGTCTATCGCAACATTTCCGCCGCCGACCACTACGGTGCGTCCGGTGACTTTGACCTTGCCTTCGTTTGCGACCTTCAGAAAATCTACTGCTGTAGTACAGTTCTCAGCGTCCTCGCCGGGAACTCCGGGAAGCCTTCCGCCGCTGCAGCCGATCGCGATATAGAACGCCTTGTAGCCGTCCTTTCTCAGCTGGTCGAGCGTGATATCCTTGCCGACCTCTACGCCGCACCTGATCTCAACGCCCATCTCCTTCATGATGTCGATCTCGGCGTCGATGACGTCCTTCTCGAGCTTATACGAAGGAATTCCGTAACGGAGCATGCCGCCGGGCTTCTCGTTCTTCTCGAAAACGGTCGGATAATAACCCATCTGCGCAAGGTAGAATGCGCAGGACAGACCTGCGGGACCTCCGCCGATCACTGCTATCTTTTCCTTCCAGCGTCCGATATTCGAAGCAACTACGATCTCGGGAACATATCTGGTCTCTGCCTTCAGATCCCTCTCGGCGATGAACTTCTTTACCGCATCGATCGAAACCGCCTGATCGATAGTGCCTCTCGTACATGCGTCCTCGCAGCGTCTGTTGCAGATTCGTCCGCAGACCGCGGGGAACGGATTCTCTTTCTTTATCAGTGCCAGAGCCTCGGTGTACTTGCCCTGGGCTGCCTTCTTCAAATAACCCTGAACCGCGATATGCGCGGGACAGGCCGTCTTGCAGGGCGCCGTACCGGTATCGTAGCAGTTGATCCTGTTATTGTCCCTGTAATCCTCATCCCAATGCTCGGGTCCCCACTTCTGCTCGTCGGGGAGCTCGTGCTTAGGATACTCAACCTCGCTGCCGTCCTTGAGACAGAGCTTCTGGCCGAGCTTGACCGCGCCTGCGGGACAGTATTCCACGCACTGTCCGCATGCCACGCAGTTCTCCTTCTCGACTCTCGCGACATATGCGGAACGCGACATGTTCGGAGTATTGAAGAGCTGCGAAGTACGCAGGGCGTTGCATATCTTTACGTTACAGTTACAGATCGCGAAGATCTTGCCTTCGCCGTCAATGTTGGTGATCTGGTGAACAAAACCGTTGTCCTCGGCGCGCTTCAGGATCGCCATCGCCTCATCGTAGGTAATGTCGTGTCCTCGGCCTGTCTCGCGGCAGTAATCAGCCATATCGCCGACGCCGATACACCAGTCGTTGAAATCGTCCGCACAGCCCTCGTCGAGCTTCTTGCGGCTTACACGGCAGGAGCAGATCGAGGCACCGATGTGCCCCTCGTAGCGCTTCAGCCAGTAAGAGATATGTTCAATGTCGATCGTACCGTTCTCCATGGAGATGGCCTTCTCGACGGGAATTACGTGCATACCGATACCTGCTCCTCCGGGAGGTACCAGATGTGTGACCTTCTCAAGAGGAAGGAAGGTCATGCGTTCAAAGAACATGGCCAGCTCGGGATGCTTGTCAAGGTTCTCGAGGTTCATGTTCGTATATTCCGCGGAACCCGGAACGAACAGCGGGATCCAGTATCGGCGGTCCTTCGGTTCGTATGTGGTGCCGGGGATCGGGCCGTCCTTTGTGTATTTATCGCCGTAGTCATATTCCAGGATACCGATCCTGGCCATCTTATCGAGAAGGGCCTGGAACTGCTCTCTTCCGCCCGCCGGAATATTGTTCATGCGGCAAAGCTCATCGAACGAATAGGGCTTGCGCACCTTCATGGTAAGCGCGACATCGGCGATCTCGTCGTCGATAACACAGGCAAGTCCCCAGTACTCGGGATCGTCCGTCGTTACCTTATGTCCGAGACGGTCCGTGATGCGCTGAGCCAGCTTTAATATCTTCTCGCTGTAGTTCTCCTCACCCTTGTGCTCGGGAACATATTTGGTACTCATTTCAGGCATGATCATTATCCTCCGTTTCAAAATATGTACACCAAATCCCACAGTAAACCATTTTAAGTATTATAGCTCAAAATGTCGGAATTTTCAAGGATAAGCACTGATTTTACAGACAGTTTCCCGTAAAGGCGCATAACATCTACCTCGAGTGTCCGCCGCCTCCGTGCGAGCCTCCGCCGCCGGATGAGTGGTGTCCGCCTCCGCCGCCACCGCCGCCTCCGCTGCGGGAGGATTCCGAAGGAGGATTGTAGACCTTTCTTACATCGCTGCGCAGGAAAGTATCGGTCTTTACGGGGAAGGAAGGCTCCGCCACCAGATAGGTTTCCGAAGTGGTAGTGGTCTTTCCGACGCGTTCCGAGGTATTTGACGCGAAATAGCAGAGAGCCACGATCGCACCGACGATTATGGGGATTATCCCGAAAATGCTGACGGGATAGTGAACGTCGACTGCTTCATCGACGCTCAGATCCCAAATGATCCCGTCCACCCATCTCGTGCAGGCGCGGTAGTAGTCGGTATCTACATAATCGTAGAAATTATCGAGTCTGTAGCTGATCTGGTAGTCCGAGTAATAATCCTCGGCCTTTCCGGTCGTTCCCATCCAGGTGTATATCTTTCCGGTCTCGGGCTCGCGGAAGAGATTGTCGACCAGGATCACGCCGTCGCCGGTCGCCGTGGTCCCGTCCAGAACCTGCGGGCAGTCGTAACCGAATTTATTGTCTTCCCAGAATTTATCCGCATAGACCATTACATATTTGTCGGGCGTTACTTCTATATCGTATCCCGCCCTGTATTCGGGTTCATAATCCGCCAGCGACTCATTGAGCGTAACGATGACGATATCGGCGCAGGTCAGTCTCTCGGCGTTATGTATGTATTCCTCAAGAGAAGCCTCCTGCTCGGCCGTGAGCACATCCGCATTGTCGAAGACCCTCTTCGATCCGTACACGCGCTCGGTGTTCGGGCTTTCGTACATGTTGGACGGCTTGTTTACCTTCCGGATGTAAAGGAACAGAAATACGGCTGCCATTACCGCAACGATAATGAAACCAACCATGAAGTGCCTGAGGTACTGCTTAAGTCCCGCTTTGAAATCCGTTACCATACGATCACCTCCCAGAGCAGGCAGATCAGGATAAGGATCGAGTACACGATGCCTCCCATGGTCAATGCGTAAAGAAGTACTTTTCTCTTGGAAATGGGCGCGCTTCCGATCACTTTGCCGGTCTGGCCGTTCACGAAGCAGGGGAACTCCCTGCCTGCCCATTTGTAGTTATATTTCCATACGGGCAGAAGAGCGTAATCGATCTGTCCGTCGGCAAGATCGATCTTCTCGTGGGCCGTGCTGCTCGAGCTGTAACCCGCTATCGAGGCGTGGAGCAGCGCGTGCGCGCTGTTGTTTACGGCCATCTTCGCGCGGTCGGCGTATTTATCCGCGGTGTTGTTGTAGATCTCGCCGAAGAAACCCGAGAGATATCTCGGATCAAAGTTCGCGAACTCGCCGTAATCATAGGGCGCCATCATGTCCATCGTGTTGTCCGGCATTTCCTCGGACGCATCCGCGGGAACATTGTCATAAGCGACTTCCATCACTCTCTGCACATCGTAATAGGATGTCTCGGTGCAGTCGTAATTGCCCTCGCGCCATCTTTTGACCGTGGTCGCGGTGCCCGAGAATTCGCCTCTTACACTGTAGTCATAGAGGAAAAACGGCACATAACGCCCCTCCATATCGGTCAGCGTCTTATCGCTGAGGAACGATACGGGCGTAAATACTCTCTTCTTGAATTCTTTTTCCATTGCCTCGACAGCCTGTTTCTTTCCGAGCTTGAACGGAATGATCTCGTCGGGCTTGAATTCATTTTGTACTCTCTCGTCAAAAATAAGATAATTGCCGCAATACGGGCATTTGGTAGCACTGACGAACTGTCCCACACTGATCTCGCCGCCGCAGGAAGCGCAGACCGTAAGGGAAGTGTCGCCCTCCTGCAGGTCGCAGTCGACGCCGTCGCAGAAGGAACAGTACATCTGTTGTCTTTCGGGCGAGAACACCATGTACCCGCCGCAGTTTTTGCATTTAAAAGTCATAGGACAATACCCTCCGTGTAACATTATATTCCTTTTTTAGCAAAACAAAAAGGTCCTTCGCAAAAGAAAGACCTTTATTATCATTTCGTTTTAAAATGTACGCGAGAGCAGAATGTCTATTCTGGTTCCGAGCTCTTCCCTCGAGGTTACCTCGAAGTATCCGCCGTGCTTGTCTATGATCCATTTCGCTATCGAAAGTCCGAGTCCGGTTCCGTTGTAGGTACGGGCCTCGTCGGCTCTGTAGAAGCGCTCGAACATATGCGCAACGTCGTTTTCCTTCATTCCGATACCCGAGTCCTGAACTCTCAGATAAACCGAATTGTCCGGGCGGACGCCGACTCCGAGGATGATCTCGTCCTTTTCCTTTGTGTACTTCGCAGCGTTGTCCACGAGGATGCGGACCGCCTGCTTTAGTAAGCCTTCGTCGCCGTTTACCATAACGTCTTCCTCGGGAAGATTCAGTCTGTATATGTGCTTCTCGTCGATCATGAGCGACTCTTCGTAAACCTCGCCCATCAGCATGTTCAGGCTGACCGGAGCGATCGTAAGCTGGGTCCTGCCGGCGTCGCCTCTGGCCAGGAACAGCAGCTGCTCCACGAGATGCTTCATGTTCTCGGACTCGTTTTGGATCGCGGTGATCGACTCGTCAAGGACCTTCTCGTCCTCACGGCCCCAGCGAGCGAGCATGTTCGCGTAGCCCTGGATGACCGCTATGGGAGTCCTGAGCTCGTGAGACGCGTCGTTAACGAATCTCGCCTGCTGCTTGTTGTTCTCCCTGATGCGGATGAGCAGCGAATTCATCGCCTTCTCGATCCCGGCCAGATCCTCATCGCCGAGTGATATGAGCTGTTCGTCGTCGGGAGCAAGACTGTTGATCTTGTTCTCGAGCAGTCTGTACTTCTCATCCGAAGGATCGTATCTGTTATCCGCAGGCGCGTACTGTCCGGCCGCGGGGGCGTACCCTGCTCCTTCCGGCGCATACTGGGCGCCTGCGGGAGCGTACTGATATCCCGTAAGATCGTATTTATTGTCCGAAAGATCAAATCTCGCCAGCTCGTCGGCCTTCGCGGCCAGATTGTCGAGAGGCTTTAATATCTTCTTTACAGATGCGTTTTCAAAAGGGTAGCTCGCCCAGTGGGCCAGGAGCTGAATGAGGAAAATGCCTGTCAGAGCGCTGATCACTATGCCGCCGTATTTGAAGGGATAGGTCGACACGAGTACCTCGCCCGAGTCTTTATCGACAACCGTATATTTTATGGCTCCCAGCCTGCGGGAGAGCAGATAGCTCTCGGTGCTCTCTTCGTACGCTTCCTCGTCGAACTCCATCGAGTAATCGTTTACCCGGTTGAACAGTCGTCCCGTCGCGGCAAATTCAAGGGCCGCGAGCCAGGTCACGCACATTACGACAAGCAGCAGGATCTTTTTGCTGAAGCTCGCCCCGATCTTTTTGCTGACACGGCGGCGGGCAAGCCTGCGGCTTATGGATTTTACTTTTTTGCTTTGATTGCCGCTGCGGGCGGCCTTATTCAGCTTTGATGACATAACCCACTCCTCTGACGGTCTGAATCATCTTCACTCCGAACGCTTCATCTATCTTGGTCCTTAAGAAACGGACATAAACATCAACAACATTGGTCTCGCCCACGTAATCGTAGCCGCAGACCTTTTCAAGAAGGGTCTCTCTCGAAAGAACGATATCCTTGTTCTGAAGGAGGACTCTCAGCATGATGAATTCCCTGTTGGTAAGACTGATCTCCTGACCCGAATAAGTCACGCGGTGCTTCGGATCGTCCAGGACCAGCTCCTTCCAGGTATAAACGCCCTCTTTGCTCTGCTCTTCGGCCTGAGCGGCCGCGGCGCTCCCGTGAAGCTTGAGCGCTACGCGGATCCTCGCCAGGAGCTCTTCGATCGCGAAGGGTTTTGTTATATAATCAACCGCGCCGGCGTCAAGCCCCGCGACTTTGTCCATAACGGCGTCTCTGGCCGTAAGAAGGATAACGGGCGTGGCATGTGTCTTGCCGAGGCGCCTCAGCACCTCGAGCCCGTTGAGCTCGGGAAGCATGATGTCCAGAAGTATCAGGCTGAAATCACCGTTTTCCGCCATTTCGAGCCCGGTACGCCCGTTGAATGCCTTGCTGACCCGGTAGCCCTCGTGTATCAGCTCCAGTTCAATAAATCTTGCCAGCTTTTCTTCGTCTTCAACGATCAAAATGTGTTCGTTCATCATGCCTTCCTTTTCTTTTGCATTAATTAAAGCTTATTGTATTCGTTAACAACCTTTTCCTTAACCTGCTCCGCAAGATTGCCTGCCTTGCCGGCTACATCGTTCGCGGCCTTCATCTCGTCCTGGCCCTCGAAGGAATACTTGCAGTCAAGGAACAGCGATACGATAACTGCGATGATCGCTGCGTACCATGCAAAGAGTACGATAAGGATTGCTGCAAGGATCGGGATCCTCATGATCCTTTCACCCTTGCGGTCGATCGCAACATAATTAACGGTGCTCTTATGGAAAAGTGCCTTTACCTTATCACCGAAAGTTCTGCCGTCTGCGGGTCCGTTATTGCGCTGCGCGTTCTGCTCGTAGCCTGCGCTGTACTGTGCCTGCGCATTCTGCTGCTCTGCGGTGTAAGCGGTGCTGTAGCTTTCGCTGCCCTGCTGGCGGGTCTTGCCCTCGCGCTCAAGAATGATCATAGCGTCAAGGATGTCGCCGTTTGCTCTGTCAAGTGCGTTCTTTGCTTCCTCGTAGCTAACGTTTGCTCTCTCTCTTAACTTATCAACTTTCTCAAACATATCCATAATTCTTTAACCAGCCTTTCTTTGTCTGCTCTGTTTATTTCGGTTCATTGTTTGTCGATGTCATTGGCCTGTTGACAGGAACAACTATACACGAGCTTTCTTAAGCGGTCTTTTAAGTAAAATTAAAAAAAGATTAAAAACACGGATATGTTTACCGCCTTCAGGCCAGAATCCCCCTGAGATCGGCTATCGCGCCTCTCGGGCACTTTACCGCGCACATTTCGCAGGAGAGACACAGGTCTTCCTTTATATGCGCAAGATTTTCCCGCACAGTGATCGCACCTGCCGTACAGGTCTTCTCGCAGAGCCCGCATCCTATGCACGACGTCTCGCACTGACTGCGCGCCGCGGCACCGGACTCACGGTTTGAGCAGGTCACTGCGATATAGTTCGCGATCTCGTGGATGTGAATGACCTCACGCGGACAGACCTTCATGCATTTGCCGCAGGCCATGCATTTCTCTTCGTCAATCTCTGCCACGCCTGCCGCATTGATATGAATGGCATCAAATCTGCAGTTTTCGACGCACTGTCCGCAGCCCACACAGCCGTACCGACAGGGGTCCTCGAGATTGACTCTGCAGTTCTTATTGCACGCGACGTAAGCCGCTTTATAAGGAAATTTCTTACTTGCCATATGCTCTCCTCGCTATGCCGATCCAGCCGACATGACTATCTGTCCGGGTTATTTCTCTCTCTTTCTCTCATAAGGATTGCCCTTTATCGGCAGTTCGAAATATCTTACTCCGTCCAGCCGGTAATACGCATCCGCGATCGCAGGCGCCGTGGGGATCGAGGTGATCTCGCCGATTCCGATAGCTCCGCCGCCGACCTTGAGGCCGGGCTTATCCACAACGATCGCCTTGATCTCGGGGATCTCGTGCGCGCGGAACAGTCCGAGCGATCCGTATTTCTCTATGGGCCTGCAGTTCTCATCGATCGGGTACTGCTCGGTCAGGGCGTAGCCCATGCTCATGACCACGCCGCCCTCTATCTGGCCTTCCACCGACAGGGGATTTACCGCTTTGCCGACATCGTGCGCCGCTACAAACTTCTCTATTTTACGGGTCTTCGGATCCAGAATGCACATCTGGGTCGCGTAGCCGTAAGCTACGTGCGATACGGGATTAGGAACATTTGCGCCGAGCGGATCGGTCTTCGCCAGATATTCTCCATAGAATTCCTGCCCGATAAGGTCCTTCAGCTTCTTACCCTTCTTCGCTTCCATCAGCTTCTCGCAGGCTCTGCGCGTCGCCTCGCCGGTGATCAGAGTCTGTCGCGATCCCGAAGTATCGCCCGAATCGGGTGCTATCCAGGTATTGCTTCTTTCGTAGACAATGTCGTCTCTCTCCAGGTCCGTATTAGTCACGACGATCTGCACCAGAACGGTTCCGAGTCCCTGTCCGATGCATGACGCGCCTGAGTAGATATGCAGCTTCCCATCCTTTTCGACGATCAGCTTCGCACGTCCCCAGTCGGGGATTCCCACGCCTACACCCGCGTTCTTCATCGCGCAGGCAATGCCCACGGGCTTGCCCGAAGCGAGAGCCGCATCGTAATCGTCTTTAATGGCTTCCAGCGTCTCCACAAGTCCCGTCGATTCATCGACGATCTGTCCGTTCGGCAGTACTCCGCCGGGCCTGATCGCATTGCGCATGCGGATCTCCCATGCGGAAATGCCGATCTTCTCCGCCATCATATTCAGCAGCGTCTCGGTCGCGAAGCAGGTCTGAGTAACGCCGAAACCTCTGAACGCGCCGGCGGGCGGATTGTTCGTATAGTAAGCTGTTCCTTCTATCTCAAAATTCTCATATGCGTAAGGTCCCGCGGCATGCGTGCAGGCACGCTCCAGTACCGGGCCGCCCAGTGACGCAAATGCACCGGTATCCGACTCCACCTTCGCCTTAACTCCCATGATCCTGCCGTTCTCATCGCAGCCCATCGTGAAGTCCATCACGAAATGGTGGCGCTTCGGGTGAATGAGCAATGACTCGGCGCGGGAGAGTTTCACCTTTACGGGGCGTCCGGTGCAGTACGCAAGCAGTCCGGCGTGATGCTGAACTGTCATATCCTCCTTGCCGCCGAAACCGCCGCCGACAAGTGCGTTCTGCACTTTTACCTTCTTCGTTCCCAGCATCAGAGTGACCTCATGCAGCGTGGTATGCGCGCTCTGGTCGGTCGAGTAGATAAATACATCGTCATCATCATCAATAAATGCGACCGCGCACTCGGGCTCAAGAAAAGCATGCTCGGTCCAGGGCGTCTCGAAATGCTCTGAGATCACATGTTTCGCGGCCTTTATCGCACCGTCCGCGTCTCCGCGCGAAACATGCTTGTACGCCTGGATATTGTTCTCTTCCTCGTCAAATACCTTAGGCGCGTTCGGAGCCTTGGCTTCTTCTATCGTATGCACATGCGGCAGCACCTCGTACTCGACCTTCACCAGCTTTTTCGC